>JAOAFW010000034.1 GCA_026416065.1 Fimbriimonadales bacterium | reverse complement strand
AACAGGGAACGGTCGCTGAGGGCAGCCGCAAGGCTGTCAAAAGATGCGACGCCCTTCCCCCGCATCCTGCATACCAGCAACATCCAAGGAGCGTGAAACACTATGCGAATTCCGAGGCTGCGCATTCCGCGCACGATGACGACTCCCTTGCCGGGTCAAGAGCGCAACTACGCGGGCGGCTTCGCTTACAGGCTGGAGCCGCGCCAGCAACTGGACAGGTTCCTGATTCTGGGCACGGAGGGCGGCACTTACTATGTGTCGGAGCAGACGCTGACGCTGGACAACGCGAAGGCGACGCTGGAGCTGCTGCACAGCGCCCCCGCCTACGCAATTGGGCGCACCGCCGAAATCAGCGAGCAGGGACGCGCCTACAAGAACGACCCTGCGTTGTTCACACTGGCACTGGCGATGGGGATGGGCAAGCCCGAAACGCGCGCGCTCGCGCTGGAAGCGATGCCGCGCATCGTGCGCACGGGAACCCACCTGTTCACCTTCGTCAGCTACATCACGCAACTGCGCGGTTGGGGACGCGGGCTGCGCCGCGCCGTCAGCCAGTGGTACCTGCGACGCGAGGTGCGCGAGCTGGCGTATCAGGTCACCAAGTACCAGCAGCGCGGCGGCTGGGCGCATCGCGACCTGCTGCGACTGGCGCACCCGAAGGCAGACACGCCCGAGCGCGACGCGCTGTTCCGCTACATCGTCAAGGGCGAAATTACGCCTGCGCTGCCCGACGAGGTACGCGCCTACCTGGAGGCAATTGAGCAGCTGCGCCAGCCTGACATCACGCCTGCGCGCGCAGCCGCCCTGATTCGCGACCACGCCCTGCCGCGCGAGGTCGTGCCCACCGAACTACTCACGCACGCGGAAGTGTGGGACGCCCTGCTGCAGCAGATGCCGATGACCGCGCTGATTCGGAACCTCGCCACGATGACGCGCGTGGGGCTACTAACCGAGAACAGCAGAGCCACACGGCATGTCGTGGCACAGCTGACGGACGACGAGCGGCTGCGCAAGGCGCGTATCCACCCGCTGCAGGTGCTGGCGGCGCTGGTTACCTACGAGCGCGGACGCGGCATGCGCAGCGACGGCGTGTGGACACATGTGCTTGACATCGTGGACGCGCTGAACGCGGCGTTCTACGCTGCCTTCGCGAATGTCGAGCCGACGGGCAAGCGGATGGTGCTGGCGCTGGACATCTCTGGCTCGATGGGCGGGGGACATGTCGGCGGCGTGGGCGGGCTGACGCCGCGCGCGGCAACCGCTGCGCTGGCGCTGGTCACGCTGAACGCCGAGCGCGAGGCGCATGTGGTCGGCTTCAGCCACGAGCTGACGCCGCTGAAGCTGAAGCCTACGATGCGCATCGAGCAGGCAATCGACTATCTGCACGAGCTGGATTTCGGCGGGACCGACTGCGCTCTGCCGATGCTGTGGGCGCTGGAGAACCGCATCGAGGCGGATGCGTTCGTCGTTTACACCGACTCGGAGACCTGGTACGGCGATGTGCATCCTGCCGAGGCGCTGTGGCGCTACCGCGAGGCGACGGGCATCCCCGCGCGGCTGGTGGTGGTCGGCATGGTGGCGAACCCGTTCAGCATCGCGCACCCCGACGACGCAGGGATGCTGGATGTGGTCGGTTTCGACCCGAACACGCCCAGCGCGATTAGCGAGTTCGTGCAAGGGCGGTTCTAACAAAGCGCGCCTGCCACGGACATTCGTGTCCGTGTGCCTATGCTATCCCCAATTCAGTCCAGAACATGGTGCGAAGGCAAGGCCGCCTTCGCACCGCTTGGGACGCTCGGAAGACTCTTCCTACATATCAATGCGCCTATGAGCCGATTTGAATCGACTCTTGGCTTGTGTAGGCGTACCGTTCTAATCAGTAATGGCTCTGGCGAAAAACACGAAAATGATCCCTCGGACATCCCCCTTGACATTTTGTTGTTTATACTGGTATAATAGCCTTCATTCAAGGAGGGGTAAGATGAATATCGTCTACTTTGACCTCGAGACGAAATATCTGGCAGAGGAAGTAGGAGGTTGGGACTACATCGACCGAATGGAGCTGGCGGTCGCCGTGACCTATAGCACGCAGCGTGGCAACTTTGCGCACTACACCGAGCAGGATGTCGACTCGCTGATTGACGAACTGTGCAACGCTGACCTGGTGGTGGGGTTCAATATCCTGCACTTCGACTACACCGTACTGCGCCCCTACACCACGCGCGACTTACATCAACTACGCAGTTTCGACATCCTGCGCTACTTGCATCAGCATCTTGGACATCGCGTAAGGCTCGACTCCTGCGCGAAGGCGACGCTGGGCGTGGCTAAGGGTGGCGATGGACTGCAGGCGGTGCGCTGGTTCCGCGAGGGGCAACTTGACAAGGTCCTGCGGTACTGCGCTCAGGATGTGGATATCGTGCGACGACTGCACGAATACGGCAGACAGAACCGCTACATCTATATCTTGCGCTATCAAGAGCGTGTACGTGTACCCGTGAACTGGTAGGAAAAGTGTCGGGAGCCACGAATCAACACACACGCTATGCGGATTCTGCTTGCTTCTGGGACGCAGACTGTGCGCCCTGTAGTGCGCACGGCACCGTTGCCTGACGATGCTGATGACCCTGCCATCTGGATTCACCCCCACCACCCACACCTGAGCCTGATTTTGGGCACGAACAAGGCGCGCGCGCCCCGCGGAGCAATAGGCGCGTTTGACTTGAACGGACGCCTGCTCCAACTGATTACGAACATCGATCAGCCCAACAATATCGATGTTGCGCACGGCTTCGTACTGGGACGCGAACGCATCGACATTGCCGTCGCCACCGAACGCTATGCAAGTCGGTTACGTATCTTCCGAATAGACCCTGTACGACGACGTCTTATAGATATTACTGACCCCGACGGCGCGAAGGTGTTCGCGGGCGAAACAGGCGAACGCGCTATGCCCATGGGCGTCGCTCTCTACCAGCCAAGACGCGGCGAGGTGCACGCAATCGTCTCGCGTAAATCGGGTCCAACGCAGGGCTATCTACATCAGTACCGCCTCACTCCAACGCGCAACGGAAGGGTCGGCGTACAGTTAGTGCGTGCCTTTGGAGCGTTCAGTGGCGAGGGCGAAATCGAGGCAATCGGTATCGACAATGAGCTCGGCTATGTTTACTATGCTGATGAGGGCGTCGGAATTCGCAAATACCATGCCGACCCACGCATGCCCGAACGCGAACTCGCACTGTTCGCCACAGAGTTCGAAGGCGATCAGGAAGGGATTGCCGTCTACGCCCCTAAAAACGGTGGCGGCTACTTGCTTTGTACCGAACAGCTCGAGGGCGGTAGCAAACTCCACATCTATCCTCGCTTCGGTAAGCAGACCACACCAATCGCCACTATCAACACGGGTGCGGACGAGACGGATGGCTTAGACGTCAGTGCACACAACTTAGGGGCGCCGTTCGAGGCGGGGTTAATCGTCGCAATGAACAGCGAGGGACGCAACTTCTGGCTCTACCGTTGGGCGGATATCGCAGCAGCAATGCAGACCCAGTAGACAGGAGCAGGATTTCCCCCTGTCATTTTCGTAATTAATTGCGGGGGAAAACCATGCATCAGCGATTCGAGACAGGAGCAGAATCGCAGACACGCCCTGTGGTGCACGAGCAAGCTCACAGCTGGCGCGAGCAGCGTTTTACACCCAGGGAAGTCAGCGAAATCCTCAGTATCGCCACCCGCCTGCAAAGCGAGGGCGTGAAGGGCGAACAGATTCTGCAGATGGCAGAAGAGGCAGGGATTGCGCCCGAACACATCGAGCGCGCCGTTATCGAGTTCCAGAAGCGCAAATGGCAGCGCATCGAAGCCGAGCTGAACATGCGTCGTCGCCTGCGGCGTATTCTGATGACGGGCGGAGTATTGATAGGGTTGACGGGGCTGCTTGCTCTTTGGATGTGGCTGGGCAGCCGCAGCAGCGCTTCCTATGCTACGTCACCACCAACCAGTCCCAACAGCGGGATGGTCATGCCCGATTATTCCCGCGACATCGGGCGATTCACCTACGGCTTCAACACCTACGCTACCAGTCGCTCGCTCAGTGTGGTGGCGCGTCGTGTAGTGGATAGCTACGGACAGGCACTGGCCGAGATCACGATTGGGCGTGCAGGCGAAATACAAGCAGCAAGGGTACAGGTTCCGAACACCTCAATTACGCAAATCAGCATCGCGCCCAACGAACGGCGAATCGCGCTGATCGACTCGGCGCGTGGCGCGGTCTGGGTAGTGAACGCCGATGGCACAGGGTTGAACCGCGTCGCTCATTACTACACGCCGTTGAGCCTTGATGACGGCGCTTCTGTTCGTATCACGCAACACCCGTTTGCGGGATGGGATGGTGACGCCCTTATCCTGCACACCGAGAAGGGTAGCGTGCGCATCCGCCTCACAGAGGGCAATACGGTTGTCCGAGCAGAGTGGTACAAGCCGTAGCAGGAATCTGTGCCCCCCGCATGGAATACTTAACCTATGGCGCGTTGGCTGTGTTTGGGGCTCCTGTGCGCCCTGTGGATCGGCGTGCAGGCACAGGAGTTAGAGCCGTATCTCAAGACCCGCGCGGCGCATAAAATCAAAGGCGCCACGCCCATCGCCGCGCTGGAACTGGCGGTTGGCAAGCGCGTGCTGGAGGTGGAGGGCGTCGTAGTCGGCGCAGTTGCCGTCGGTGACGAGCAGTCAGTGCTGATGGAGGTTGAGCCGGGACGCAGCATCGTCGTCGCCATCGGCGCAGGGCACGGCTGGCTCACGCGCGGGCAGGTGCGTGTCCGCGCGATTGTGGAGGTTCAGCGCGAAAGCGAACTGGTCACGCCCACCTATCGTCTGCTCAACGCCGCCTTTGCCACCACGGTCGTCCGATGGGAAACCCAGCAGCGCGCCTTGCAACAGGCGCAGGCGCAAACGCCCCCCCGTTCCCAAAGACCCGCCACGACCCGTCCGCCTGCTCGCGGCTCCGACCTGAATAGCCGCGCGCGCAACTCGAACCCCACGCGCGCCCCCCAACGTCCGAACCCTGCGCCCGATTGGGATACCTTTCGCGCGAACTTGAGCCTGTATCAACCGGAGTATGCCCGATTCATCCGGAGTCGCAACCCACGCCTCTCGGCGCAGGAAGCCGACCAGATCGCATGGGCAATTCTCCGATTCAGCGCACACTACGGCGTTGACCCGCGCTTCATCGTCGCGATTGTGCTGGTGGAATCGGGCTTCAATCCCGACGCCACCTCGCGCAAAGGCGCGGCAGGACTGGGGCAGCTGATGCCCGGCACGGCGCGCGGGTTGGGCGTCGTGGATCCCTACGACCCCATCCAGAACCTGCATGGCACGGTGAAGCTCGTGCGTGGACACTTAGAAAAATATTGGACGCAGACGGGCGATCCGAACGGCTGGGAGCATGTAGTGCTTGCACTGGCGGCGTATAACGCAGGTTCGGGCGCGGTGCGCAAACACGGCGGCGTCCCCCCCTACCGCGAAACCCAGAACTACGTGCGCAAAGTCATCCGGGTCTACAAGCAACTTTGCGGAATCCGTGAGTAGCGACACCGAGACGCTGACGATCGAGCGCATGACCGAAGCGCACCTGCCCGAGGTGATGCCCATCGAGCGGGAAGTATTTATGCCGGGCTGGTCTGAGGAAGCTTTCCGGAGCGATTTGCGCAACCCTTCTGCGCTCTACCTGATTCTCAAACTCAACGGTAAAATCGTCGCCTATGCAGGCATGTGGCTGGTGATTGACGAGGCGCACATTACGAACGTCGCCGTCAAGCCTGAATATCGCGGGCGCCACCTCGCCAAACGCCTTATTCACCGACTGCTCACCATCGCCCGCGAGCGTGGCTGCGTCAAGGCGTTCCTGGAAGTGCGCGTCAGCAACACCCCCGCACAGAAGCTTTACGAAAAGTTCGGCTTCCGCCCCGTCGCCGTCAGAGCAAAGTATTACGACAACATCGAGGACGCGCTGATTATGTGGCTCGAAGGGCTGGACGCTCCCGAGTATGGAGAGGTGCTGCAAGCCATAGAAAAGGAGTTCCGCAAGCGATAGCTACTCACCGCCCGTGCGCGGCGACTCGCGACTCGCAGCCGAACGAAGCGCACCCACAAGCAGAACCAAATATCCCAGCACGTACCAATCGCCGACGCGCGAGGCGAGCGTGCCTGCACCGCTGCCCAGCGGGACATCAGCAACCGCCAACTGCTCGCCTTCAGATGCATACGCCAACACGCGCCCCCACTCATCCACAATCATCGAAGCCGCGTTGTATTCCGATCGCGCCAAGGGCACTCGATGCTCGGCGGCACGCAGGGTCGTGGTCGCCGCATGGAGGTGGTGGAACGCAAGATTGGGCGCTATCGGATCGTTGGTCGGGACGGCAATCAGGCGTGCGCCGTTAGACGCTTGCTGTCGGCACGGCGCAGCGAACATCGTATCATAGCAAATCACCGCGCCTAATGTGCCGAAAGGCGAATTGAAGGCACGAATGGGGTCACCCGGTATCCACGAGGGTGGCTCGCCCCCGTAAGGGTGTATTTTGTAGTATGGCTCGCTGAGCGTTCCATCCGGCAGGGCGAGCGACGCACTGTTGCGCGCTGTCCAGTGCCCAAAAATGAGCGACACCTGATATGCTTTCGCCCACCATCCGGCTTTTGTGGGGTCGCAGCACACTTCAGGCAGCACGATAAGTTGCGCGCCCTGCGTTTTCGCTTGTCGAATCAGGGCAGGATAGAATTCCGTTGAATGGCTTTGTACCACCGCGACCCGCAGCGTTTCGCGTTCGCGTGGTAGGCTCATCTGCAGCCAGCCGAGCGCGTGCAGCCCCAGCAGCGCGCCTGCGAAAATCTTGAGCGCGGTTGTAAAGCGTCGCTGGAGCCACGCCACGGCTACCGCCGTGTTGACGCTCCAGACCAGAAACGCCAGTCCCCACACGCCCAACCAGCCTGCGAGCCAGAGCAACGGCGTATCACGCCAGAGCGTGAGCGCGACTGTATACGGAAAGTCCACCTGCGCTGCTGTCCACTCACTCAGCACACCCACCGAGCCGACGCCCAAAATCGTCGCCCAGCCGCGTTCTTGACCCAGCCGACGCGCTATGACCAAAATTAGCGACAGAAACGCGCCGAACACCGCGAACGGGACAAGCGCGAACCAGTCCACCGCATTGCGCACGCTCAGTGGCAACGCCATCACGACCCACGCCGTACAGTTTGCTGCAACCAGCGCGTACAGGAGCGAAGCGTAGCGTGGGGCGCGAAACGCCGCTACAAGCAAGGGGGCAAACGCCACAAACCCCAAAAGCGGTACATCATAAGGCGGCAACGCCAGAGCCAACAGCACGCCTGACGCTGCCGCGTATACCGCTCCCAACATCACGACGCGCAAACCGCTTCCCACTGCAACAGCGGGACCGCTCTGCACTTTCATGCAAAATTATACGAAATGAACTGGAGATAGTTTCGCGCTCCAAAGGAGGCATCCGAAAGCGTCTCCTCCATGCATCTGTCAACAGGGCGCCCCTACCGCGCCCGGAGCAATCCCGTAAACGAACTGATAAATAGCGTGGTCAGATACCAGCCCAACAGAATGACGAACTATTTCAGTCTCCATAGCCACATCGCCAATCCCTGTTCAGCGTCAGGAACCCAGAACTGTCCCCCACCCTCAGAGACTGCTTGAGAACTCTCGATGGTCTCTGGCGGTGTCGGCTCCACCAACTCGCCCTACTCACTTCGCGTCCTCAAGCAGCCTCTGAGGTGAGGCGTCTATGGTCTACTGGGGGGAGGCTCAGCGCAGCTTCATCGGCTTGAAGAACCACCAGCCTGCGAGGTCGCGCTGGTCGGCATAGTGCGGTGAGTTGGGATCCTCGCTCTGCCCGGGCGGCAACACGGTCTCGCCGAAGAACTGCTGGCCGAACTGGATAATCTGGATGTACGAGCCCCTATCCGTGTACGGTGCGCCGGACATCGTGTTGCCCCAGCCCATACGCGGCGCGCTGTAGCGCCACAGGTTCATCCCACCGCCATACTGGCGCTTCAGCTGCGTCAGTGCGTCCGCCAGTGCAATCGTCAACACCTCTTCAGGTTTCTTGCCGTTGAAGTAATCGTACTGGCGCGGCACGGCGGCTTGCTTGCCCAGCAACGCATAGCCGATATAGCTTGGCTGAATCGCGAGGCGGAACAGACCGGGATTGAAAAAGTTGCCCAGGTCGTCCGCGAACATGCGGTTGCGTGTCGCGTCCAGCCAGGCGTCCCAGAGGACTTTCGCCGCGCTACCTTCGCTCTCGTGGCAGTCCCACGATTCCAGCAGGCGTATCGCCGCGCGCATCTCGTCGGTGAACGCCTTCTCGTTGCGCTTCACCGTGCGCAACATAATCGGCAACAGTTTCCCCGCGTCCTCATCGTACTCAGCGATGTCGCGGATGTACGCCTTGAGGTCGTCTACGGTCAGGTGCGGCTTACTGCGAATCAGGTCGTTCAGTCGGTAAACTCGGAAAATCATGCCCCACACGGGCGTGTCGGCGTTCTCCCACCACACGGCGGGCTTATTGTTCCAGTTCGCGATGTAGCCCTGTTTGGGGTTCACCACGCGCGGCATTTCCGAGAACGACATACCCCCCTTCCAGTCGTATGCGCCGGTGCCCATCACGGGCAGTCGGGGATCGACGCCGTCGGCACGGATGGGCGGGCGTCCACAGTAAAAGTAGGCGATGTCACCCGTGCGCGTGGCGCAGAAGGCGTTGAACGACGCCGGGATGTGCGACGCTGCCTGCTCGAAATCCTGCACTGTGCGCGCTGTCAAAAAGCCGTAGTATGCCTTGAACGCCTCCAGTTCGTTGTTCCAGTAGCTGAGGCGGATACTCACGGCAACCGCACTGCGGGCGTCTACCGCGACCACAGGACCGTACACGCTGCGGTATACAGTCTGCTCCACGGGGTCTGCACCCTTGACACGGATGGTCTCCGTGCGCTTCTCGAGGGCGCGCCATGTGCCCTTGTACCAGTAGCGCTCCGGGTTCTGCGGGTCAAGCTTCAAAATAAAAGCATCCACGAAATCCGCAATCCCTGAAGTGAAAGTCCATGCAAGGTTCTCGTTGGTTCCAATCAACACGCCGGGCGTACCGGGAAAGGTCATGCCACGCGCGTTGATTCCCGCGCCGTTGAGGTGAATCTCAGCGGCGATGTGAGGCAAGCTGAACCCCATTTGCGGCGCGCCGACCAGCATCGGCATGCCTGTCGCCGACTTTTGTGGGCTAATCAAGATGGCGTAGCTGCCGAACTGCGTATAAAGCCCGTGTTCACGGGCAAACTCGATTTGTGCCTCACCCGTCGCGATGCGCAGCGCGGGCAGCAGCACGCCCAGCCCGATGTCGGGCAGCAGCTCGAGATGCTTACGCATCTGTTCCAGCGTCTGGCGCGGATCGCGGCGATGCGCCTTGCGTTTGTCGTCTTCAGAAGGCACGGTGGTCGGCGAAGTGGGGTCTTGAACCCAGAGCAGGTCGTTCACCCAAGTCGCCGCGAGGTCTTTATTGCGGGCTTTAAGTAGCTGGTAGAAGGCGTAGTTGCGCAGGTCGCCCGCCGACATCACCCCGCCGAAGCGTCGCAGCATCATCACAGCAATCGCGACGGTGTCAGTGGGGCGCCAAGGGCGCGGCTCGATGCCGTTCTCCGCGTACTGCTTGGGCAGTTTACCCGTGCGTTGCGCCTCCTGTATCCAGGCGTTCACGCCCGCCGCGAAAGCGTCTAACGCTTCCTTGAGTTCGGGGGGAAGGCGGTCGATCTGCGCCTGTAGTTCAGCGTCGGTGTAGCCCTCGGTGCGGGCAGCTTTATCTTGCTCTAAGGCACGATTACCCATCACTTCCGCCATCTCGCCGCGCGCCTGACGACGGTAGAGTTCCATCTGCCACAAACGGTCCTGCGCAATCGCGTAGCCGTTCCCGTACAGCAAACTGTACTGCGTGGTCGCCTGCACCGTAGGTACGCCGTAACTATCGCGGGTGATGCGTACCGTGTCGCCTCGAACATTCAGTTCTACAGGGGGCTGTTGCGCTTGACTTCCATAAATCACACACACGCTCAGTAAAAGCGCCAGTCCTGTCCGTATCGCCATAAAAAACCTCCTTGTGGAAATGCGACTTCGCACAAGGAGGCTTTTTCGACTCCGCGTTCGAGAATCCTGCGCTTTTAGAAACTCAGCCCATAAGTAGTGCTGAAATAGATGACCTTCGCTTGCGTGCCGAGCTGAACGCGCAGATTGTCGTCATACACGTAGCGCAGCGCGAAGTTCGAGTCCACGCCGTTATATTCGCCAACAACAGAAAACTGATTATTCAGAAACACCTCGCCGCCACCGATAACCTTATCGCGGTAGATGCCTGTGCCATAGCCCAGATGCAAGCGCAAGCCGACAACTTGCTCGGGCGCCTGCGAAGGCACGCGCACATTCACACTCGCCATGCCGTACACGGTATTGTTGATGGCGTCAAAGGGATCAATCGTGCCAAATCCCAGCTCCAGCCAGTCGAAGTTCTGCGGAATGATGGTCACTTTGCCTGTGGCGATGATCTTGTTGTTCTGGTTGTTGCGGTCGACAACCACGCCCCCAACCTCGACGCTCTCGAAAATGCCCCAGTTGAGCGAGACGGTACGGATGTTTTTTCCCAGTGCCGTACCCAGCTGGAATCGTTCGGCGCGAGTGGCGGTGGAAGTGGGGACAGTAATCAGTCCCGTGGTTCCGTAGAGCGTATTTACACGAATCGCTGGGTTCTCGCCACGCGGTTCCACTTGAGCCGAAAGAACCGCCACCGTCAAGAATAAGCCAGACACCACATAAACTCTCATAGGTTGCACCTCCGTGTGAGGGGGAGTATACCTGAGGAAAGCGTCTGTTGCACTGATTGTCGTTTTAGCGCAGCGTTGTACCGGTAAAGGTCAGGGATATGAATCGCCGGCGAGGACGCCGACGCTATGAATGCGCCTTGCGTAGCGTCAGCGTCCCCGCCGACGCCTATCTCTGGAAACCTCGAGCGACATTATCAATGCTCGGGAGAGCGAGGGGTGTTCAGTGGAATGAATCGGAGTTGAAACACCGCTTCAAACGCGCTCACGACGCTTCGCTTCACGCTTTCTATCGGAATCGCGCGTCCCAGAACCTGTGCCATTGAGGTCACGGGGCGATCCGCGATTCCGCACGGCACAATCGTATTAAAGAGACGCAAGTCGTTGTTCACATTGAGCGCGAAGCCGTGCATGCTGACCCACCGGGTGACCTTGATACCGATAGCGGCGATTTTGGCGTTGCCCACCCACGCGCCGGTGAAGCCCGGCTCTCGATGCGCCTCGATGCCAAAGTCGGCAAGGGCGCGGATTAGCGTCTCCTCTAAATCCCGGAGGAACTTATGCAGGTCGCGCCCGTGCTGCGACACATCGAAAACAGGGTAACCGACGAGCTGTCCGGGATTGTGGCAGGTTACATCGCCGCCGCGGTCGGTAGGATAGAGTTCGATGCCCTGCTGGGCGTAGAATTCGCGGGCATAGCGCAGGTGTTCGGGGTGGAACGCCTTGCCCAGCGTAATCACGGGCATGTGCTCCAGCAGCAGGAGCGTATCGGGAATCTCACCTGCCACGCGCTGGGCGTGGAGTTTTCGCTGTAGTTCGAGCGCAGGTTCGTAGCGGATTAGACCGAGGTCAAGAAGGTGGGCGGGTTTGGAGTTGCCCTCACCCCCCTGCCCCCTCTCCCACTGCGTGGGAGAGGGGGAGGCTGGTCCCCCCCTCTCCCACGCAGTGGGAGAGGGGGGCGAGGGGGGTGAGGGCTTCCTGCTCATTTCACATTCGCAGCACGCTGCACCGCCTGCTCAATTAGCGGGCGTAAGGCAGAGGTCGGCAGCAGGAACGCCGCGCTGTCGTCCTCGCCGAAGTTCGCGCGGAAACTGAAATCCGCCTCTTCGTCTTTCAGCCCGTGTCGCAGCACCACCAGCACGCCCACTGCGTCCCCCTTCGTATTGTAAACGGGCAGCCCCAGCTCGCTGATGTTGCCCTCCATCAGGTATGCCTTACGCGGCTTGTTCACCTCGCTGATGATGCGTCCCGTAGAAAAGTAGGGCGCATAATCGAAGCCTTTAGGCAAACGCGAGACCGTGAGTAGCTCCTTGCCAATCGTGAGTTCTTCGTTGACGAAATTGATAGGCGTAATCGCGCGCCCCTCCAGATTCGTAATCTTCAGGAACGCGATGCCCAGCTGCGAATCGGTCGCCACCAGCTTCGCCTCGTACTCTTTGGTCTCGGAGCCGAAGATGACCTTGAAACTCTGCGGCGAGATTGTCAGATTCACCTGGTTATCGTCTTCCAGTCCGATAAGCTGCTTGAAGCTCTCGGACGAGAGCAGCACTCCCGATACCAGCACCAGTCCGTCGCTGGTCAGCACCGCCCCCTGCAGCGTGAACTTACTCTCTTCGGTTTGGTTCTCGTCCTCCGCCTTGAATTCGACCTTGATGACCACGCGCACCGTGACGATATTGGGCTGAATCTTTTCCAGCACCTGTTTGTAGACGGCGCTGGAGTCGGGCGTTGCCTGCGTCCAGGCAATCAGGGGCATACACAGCGTGAAAAGCCAGAGTAATCGCATTGTCTCTTCTCCTATTGCGTGATTTCCTTCCAGTCAGGTTCGATGAACACGAACGAGGTTTCTCGGTCGCGCAGCACGAACAGCATCACGATGGGCGGCTGCTGCTTGACCACCTGCTGCATCACCTGCTGGAAATCCTGTGTGTTCTGGATAGGCTGTTCGTTGACAGCCAAGATGAGGTCGCCGTTGCGCAGTCCGCCGAGTTGCGCCCAGCCGCCGTTAGGCACGTCGACCACCAGTACGCCTTGCTGGTTTTCGCGCCAGCGGTTGCGCATGCGGTCTAAGGCGGTGATGTCGCGCACGGCGAAGTCGAGTTCGTTCTGGCGCACGCTTTGCACGGCTTCGGCGGCGGCGGGGCTGGGTTCCAGTTTCACGCGCACCTCTCTTCGCTCGCCGTTGCGCAGGATGGTCAGTTTCGCCTCACTGCCGATGTCCATGCGCTCGATACGCCGTTCGAGGTCACGGGCGTCCTGTGTGCGGAACGCTTCCAGCGGTTCGTCGTTCAGCGCGATAATCAGGTCGCCGACCTCCAATCCTGCTTTACTCGCTTCCGTGTAGGGCAACACTTCCGTGATGCGGAAGCCTTTCAGGTTGGGGTCGCCAAGCGCTTGCGCGACGGGTTGCGTGATGACCTGTGTGCGCACGCCCAGCCATGCTTTGGGCAGTTCCGCGCTGGGGTTAGGCGGCGAGGGCGGACGGTTGCGAATGACCGTAATCAGCGTCTCGGTGCGCCGCTGGAACACGATGGGGATGTTCTCTTGTTCTTTGTACGCCTCGATTGCGGCGCGTAGGTCGCTCAAGTTGCGGATTTTGCGCTCGCCGAACTGGATAATCGCGTCGCCCGTGTTGAGTTTCGGCTCTGC
>JAOAFW010000416.1 GCA_026416065.1 Fimbriimonadales bacterium | reverse complement strand
GACCCAGCACGCCCCCCTCTACCTGCTGGACGACCCGTTTGAGCGAGCGGATTTCGAACGCCGACGCCGGCTGTGGAACGAACTGGACGACCGCTGCCGATTCGGTGCGGCGGTCCTGTTTACGACACGCGACCCCGCCATTGCCGAACGCGCCGACCGCGTGTTGATGCTCGATGACGGACGCCTCATCGCCGACGACGCGCCGGAACGCCTCATCGCGGGCCAGAACGCGGCTGAAATCGAAATCGAAGCCCTTGATCCTGAACCGATTCTGGAAGGATTGAGCGGAGTGGAACTGCGCATCGAGCAGTTGCCCGATGGCTATCGGCTGCGCCTCCACGCCAACGATGCGCTTGCTCTGCGTCTGATGCAGGAAGGCTATGGGAACATCCGAGCTGTCTACGTGCGCCCGCCTACGCTGGAAGATGCGTGGCAGTGGCTGCGCCTCAAACACCGGGCGCAAATCACGCTGCCCAAAGGAGAATAGTCCATGCAACTCAAAGAGGAACTCATCGAGAGCCACACAATCTATCGTGGACGGGTGGTAACCCTGCGTATTGATACTGTGCGCCTCCCCAGCGGACGTACGGCGCGACGCGAGATTGTGGAACATCGCGGTGCAGTGGCTATCGTGCCGCTCTTGAATCCAGAAACGGTCTTGTTGATACGCCAATATCGTCAGGCAGTGGGCGAGACGCTACTGGAAATCCCGGCGGGAACGCTGGAACCCGACGAATCGCCCGATGTCTGCGCCCGTCGCGAACTCGAGGAGGAGACGGGCTACGCCGCACGCCAGCTGCGCAAACTCTTCAGCCAGTACCTTGCACCCGGCTATTCGCAGGAGGTGTTACATGTCTACCTCGCGGAAGATTTAGCCCCCGTCGCGCAGCGACTCGATGAGGATGAAGCGGTGGAACTGGTTCCCACGCCCCTACAGGCAGTGGAAGCGATGGTTCTGGAGGGGCAAATCAAGGACTCCAAAACTATCGCGGGGCTATTGATGACTCTGCGATTACTGGAGGGCGAGCGCAAGTAATCACGCCTCTGCCAACTCCAGTGGCGGCAAACTCAGCGCGTCGCGGAGCGCATGCACCGCCCCTTGCCACGCCCGGTGTTCCGCCTCGTTCACGCCTACCAGAATGCATCGCTCAATGCGCGTAATCAGCTCGTGGAGGTAATCGCTGATTGTTTCCGCAACGGTATGGGCGAACTCCTCTTGAGAGAGACCGCTGAGAGAGCCGGGCATCGGTATCAGCACCGTACGCAGGTTCTGGTTATGCGATAGCGAGAGCGCGGCGCGAACCGCGCTGACCAGAGTATCCCGCGTCGTTTTGCCGCCGTCCAGCGCGGCGAGATGCACCACGAAGGGATACCCCAGCGCACCGCCTGCAGTAATCGTCGCGTCCCCCAATGCGATGGGCGCGAGTTCGCGCGTTTTGGTCTGCAGCACCAGCCCGCCGCGCTTGATCAGGGCGTCCTCCGGGCGCAAATTCGGCTCGGTGAACCGCCACAGCCCGTGCGCAGGTATCTTTTGCCAGTCGCCCTGCGCGGCGTGGAGCATCGTGTGGCGAACGCGGTACATCGCTCGGTACGGCTCGAACCCCTTCTGGCTCACCCAGCTCAGAATCTGCTGAAACGCCCAGCCATTCACGGCGTCGGTGCAGAGGATTTTGAACCGCTGCAGGCTTTGAGGACGCTGAGCGATGGCTTGTGTAATTGTCCACGCGGTCTCCTCGGCGACGGCGCGGCGCAAATCGAGCGTATAGTCCGCAAAGGCAATCGTTTGAAGCCCGCGCTCCGCGGCGACGGTCAGCGCGTTTTGTAAGCCCTGCAGCTGGATGCGCGCATCGGTGGTGTACTGGGCGTCGTAGAGGTTGGCATGCACGATTTGCTTGAACTTAGTGCGTCCGGCACCCGTGATTGCCACGCCCTGCGGCGGCAGCGGCGCACAGGAGACTGCTTCCTGCTCCACGAGGTCGAACCCGGCATAGTCGCGCAGCTGCTTGCGGAAGCCTTTGGTCATGCGCATTGTGGCGTCGGTCGCCAGAACCAGCGCGTCCGCCGCAACGCGATGCAGGCTGGTATGCGGGAGAATATACAACTCCACCTGCGCGCCGTGTAGAGTATAGTTTGCAGCGGGGCGCACGCGCGTCATCCAAGGATGGCTCGCCGTCCGTAGCATAACGCGGGGATTATACCTGACTGGAGGCGGAACGGAAACCCGGTACAATTGCGCCCGATGTACGCAGTTGCTCTGGAGCCGGAGTGGACAGCTGAACTGCGCCGCGCGTTGCTGCGCTGGTTCGAGGCGCATAAACGCCCTACCCCATGGCGTGAGAACCCCGACCCGTATCGGGTGTGGGTGTCCGAGATTATGCTGCAGCAAACGCAGACGGCGACGGTGATTCCCTACTTTGAGCGGTTTATGGCGCGTTTTCCGACGGTGCAGGCGTTAGCCGATGCACCGCTGGAGGAAGTGCTGCGCTACTGGGAGGGGCTGGGCTACTATGCTCGGGCGCGGAACCTGCACAGAGCGGCGCAGCAGATTGTTCAAGATGGGGGGCAGCTGCCTCAAACAGCAGAGCGTCTGCGCGAGTTGCCGGGCATCGGGCTTTACACGGCAGGCGCGATTGCCAGCATCGCCTTCGGGCAACCGACACCCGTCGTGGACGGGAATGTGATGCGTGTGCTGGCGCGTCTGCTCTGGCTCAAGGGCGACCTGAAGTCCGCCGCGGCGCAGAAACAGCTCTGGAGCCTCTGCAAACACCTGATCGACCCTCTGCATCCGGGCGATTTTAATCAGGCAATCATGGAGCTCGGCTCCACTGTCTGC
>JAOAFW010000361.1 GCA_026416065.1 Fimbriimonadales bacterium | reverse complement strand
GTGTGGAACCTGTCTGTACGCACAGCAGTACATCGTGCATCGCGGCGTCTTCGCGAGTCAGGTAGTGCGCGTCGTTGGTCGCCAGCAGAGGCAGGCGGTACTGCTCGGCGAGTTTGAGCAGCCCTTCGTTCACTTTGCGCTGTTCAGGCAGACCGTGGTCTTGCAGTTCGATATAGAAGTTCTCGCGTCCGAAGATGTCGAGATACTCTTCCAGCAAGCGGCGAGCGCGTTCGTAGTCGTCTTTGAGCAGTGCATCGGGGATTTCGCCTGCCAGGCACGACGAGGTCGCAATCAGCCCCTGCGCATGCTCGCGCAAAATCTGTTTATCCACGCGCGGCTTGTAGTAAAAACCCTCTAAGTTCGCAATCGTGCTGAGGCGGATCAGGTTTTTGTAGCCTACCTCGTCCTTCGCCAGCAAAAGCAAATGGTAGCTGGTCTGATCTTGCTTGGTTTTGTCTTTGATACTGCGCGGCGCGAGGTAGACCTCACAGCCGATGATGGGCTTGATGCCTGCGCCCTGACAGGCATTGTAAAAGTCAATTGCGCCATACAGCACGCCGTGATCGGAAATCGCGACGGCGGGCATCCCGAAGTCCGCCACCCGTTTGACTAACTCTTTGATGCGCGTCGCCCCATCTAATAAGCTAAACTCTGTGTGTAGATGTAGATGAACAAATCCAGCTTCCATGCGAAACCTCCCAACATGTTGTAGGTAGGATTCGAGAGGCAGGGAGAGAGTCCTGCCAATTCGGGAGGGGGTTTTGGGGGAGAGACCGTGTGATGGCGAGTCCGAAAACTTTACGAGGCACCGCGCGAGGCAAAATCGGGTCGAAGGCAGAAACGAGGCTTGCTGAAGGAATAACGGCGGTTTTCAAGATGCAAATGGGGCAGGAACCATTGAGCAACGAACGCGAGAAGGCTTCGTTCGCCCTGTAAGCAACCGCCCTACACTGCTCTTACCGAAGGTTTGAGCGTAATCGATCTTGTCGCACAATCCGACTATTTTGCCCCTCAAAAGAGCTTCGTTCCCTGCCGATAATAACCTCTATACGGAGGCGAGTGAATGTCCTTTTTGCAGAAGATTTTAGGCGTCGGCAGAAGCCAGTCCTACGATGAGGGCGTCAAGTGCTATGATGATGGGCGTTTCGAGGACGCGCTGAAACTATTTGAGCATGCGCTAATCGAGACGCGCGACGTGATCGTGCAGAAACTCGCGCGCTTTTATATCGCCGAGTCGCACGCGCAGCTGGGACAAGCGGCGTTGAGGCGTGGGCAGTATGAGATTGCTGTGGAACACTTCCAGCGTGCGTTGGAAATCCACCCCCACTATGCCGATCTGCACTTCTTGCTGGCGTTCGCCCTGCGCAAACTGCGTGATTATGAGCGCGCCGAGTCGCACCTTAGGGACGCGCTCCAGGTTAACCCGCGCTTTGCTAAAGCGGTACTCTATCAGGGAATCCTCTGGTATGAGACGGGGCGACGCGAGGAGGGGCTGCGTCGTGCGGAGGACGCGCTCGCGCTGGATCCCAGTTTCGACCGTGCCCGATTTGAGCAGGCTGTAGACTATGACCGTGCAGGACGGTTTGATCAGACCATCGCACTGCTCGAGACGCTCAGCTCGAACAGCACGGACGACGCGCTCTACCATGCGCGATTGGGTGATGACCTGTACCGCAAGGGCGATTTCACCGCCGCCGTCGCCGAGTATCGTAAGGCGCTCGCGATTCGTCCGAACTTCGCCGATATTCGAAACCATTTAGGCATGGCGCTCGCCGCGATGGGCAGCGAAGAGGAGGCGGTTCAGGAATTCCTGCAAGCCCTGGAGGTTAACCCACGCTATCTGGAAGCGCGTTTGAACCTCGCGATTACGCTGCGCGACATGGGGCGCGAGGCGGAAGCGCGAGAACATTTCCAGATTGTGCTGGACATCGACCCGGAGAACACCATAGCCCGGAATGCACTGCGCGATCTGGCAGCGTGAGCGTGGCACGGACAGTCTTATTCAACTAACACCTGCCCGACAAGACTGTCCGTGCCACAGTTATTTTGTGTGGCTGTAGGGGGAGTCTTTTAGGCGCAGTGTGGCGCGTCCTGCGCCGCGCTGCGCCGTGAGTTCAATATCTTCAATCTTCACCCCTTTCGGCAGTTCGATGCGCCAGCGGGTGGGGGTAGGACGCGCGACCTTCAGATTTTGTCGCTTCGCGGTCGCTCGTACCGTGGCGTTGCTGGGTGAGACCTCGCCTTCGATAGCGTTCGCGCTCCGCTCCGTCCACACCAAAAACGGTTCGCTGCGACTGACAGCACGCATATACGCCACCATCACATCGAGCTCTTCTGAGCGCATCCCAATCGCGCCGGGCATGCTCTCCACAATCTCGCGCAGTTCGCTGGCAGAAGCGTACTTCCTCTCGAAGCCCTTCTCCAGCATCGCACCTTCCTTCCCATGACATGAGCTGCATTTGCGCTCGTAGGTCTCTACGGGCTTGAGGGGAGCAGGGCGCAGGCTGCTTAGTGCCAGTGCTGCGCTCATCAATACCCCCGCAACAAGGCTAATTCCCTTGCGCATTTCTACCTCCTGCCCAAGAGATTCGATAAATCCGATTCGTCGTATCGCAACTGAATAACACGCTGCCGTCGGGCGCTTCTACGCAATCTACCGGACGCGCCAGCACCCGGTTGTTGCCCACCAGCGTCTTCACAATCGTGAGACCACCGTAGGGTCTGCCCGTCACTGAGTCGAACAGCACCCGCTCCACCCGATAGCCGTCGGGCTGCACGCGGTTCCACGAACCCCGACACGCCACGAACATGTCGCCCTTGTGTCCGGGGAAGTGGTCTTTCGTGAGGAAAGTGAAGCTGTTCGCCGCCCAGTGCGCCCCGAAGCTCCATGCAGGGGGCACGGTCTTATCAGCAA
>JAOAFW010000344.1 GCA_026416065.1 Fimbriimonadales bacterium | reverse complement strand
GTACCTGCATAATGCGGGGATCCTCGCGTCGGATGTGCAGATTGTGCATGCCACCCGCGCCGAGCCACGTGAACTGGAGATGATGGCGCGGTCGGGTGTAAGCGTGGCGCACTGCCCACGCTCCAACGCCCGCCTGCTGACGGGAATCGCGCCCGTGTATGCCATGCGACGGTTGGGAATTCCCGTGGTGCTGGGCACGGACAGTGCGGTCAGCGCGGGGAGTTTAGACATCTGGGAGGAACTACGCTTCGCCGCGCTCGCGCAGCGCGCCGCCAGCTACTCAGCGCAACCCACCTGGCGCGACTGGATAGGGATGCTCACGCTGGACGGGGCGAGGGTGTTCGGCGTCGATTCGCAGGTCGGCTCGCTGGAGGCGGGCAAGTGCGCCGACATCATCGCCGTGCGCACGCACCGAGTCGCCTTCAGTAGCATGCCTGACCCCTACGCCGCGCTGGTACTTGTCGCCCGCAGTGAGGATGTCGCGCTGACGATGGTCGACGGACGCATTCTCTACCACGACGGCAAGTTCACGGGGCTGGATGCGGAGGCGGCGCGTCAGAACCTGAGTGAGCTGCTCCCACCACACAAATAAAAGGTACGACAGCGGGGACGCCGTCGTACCTGTTGAATCGATGCTTGGACAGGACCGTCCAGACGACTAACCGCTCAGGTAGATGTCGGGACCGAGCGGGGGACACTCGAAGTTATCTGCGCCGCGCTTACGCAAGTGAACGCCGTACCACACCACGAGATCCTCGTTGTAGGTGCGCTCGCCGTTCACATACTGAGTAATCTCAGCAAATGAACCCGATCGTCCAACCATCTCTGTGCTGCGCGCTTTGACGACCCACAAGCTACCTTCGCCCGTGTTGTAGTTCTCGAAGAAGCCGTCTTTTGCACCCGGCACGATCTCGGCAGTGAAGCCGGTGCTGAGTTTGCGCACGCGCCATCGGGTGGGACGATTGGGCCAGCGGATTCGGCGCGCCTCGATACGAAACGGCTGCCAGTTCTCGCGGCGCGCCCCACGTGGCGAATCGGTCTCCTCAACCACCAAACCGCCCACGCCGTCCAGCGCGAAATGGAGCCGCCAGTAGCCATTGTGCAGCCGTCCAATACACACGCAGCTGCTGTCGGTATAGCCGTACAGGAAGCGCGGCTTGATAATCCCTGCGAGATTGAATCGCCAGCCTGTGATGTAGCGATACCAGCCCGCAGAGCATTCGGTGATGAGCAGAATCTCCTGACCGCCCGGCTCTTCATGAATGCCTACACCGCGGAAGCTGCCCGCGTCATTGTTGTCGTCGCAGATAGTAACAACGCGCGTGCCGGGATTTGCAAAGCGCAAACCGTTGCCCAGATCCGTTCCTGTGCATTTGAAGCAAGTCTCGCTGTAGAGCCAGTCACGGTAGGGACCACAGCCGTTGTTGTTGTAGAACACATTCAGCACGGGCATCCCGCCGCGTTTCAGCACAAGACGGTTGTTGTAGAATACATCGGCGATTTCCACGCCTGAGCCGTACTGCTGGCCATCACCCGTGCTGCCGCTGGGGCGGCGCACCAGCATGCTCCATACAGGATTGCTGGCAGGCCAAGCAAGGGCTTGCCAAGTAGAGCCGCCGACGCTGCTACAACCACCTTGTGAGGGCGGTCCTCCGCACGCGGCAGGGAAGAAGTCGCTTTCGGCAGTGCCATAGCCCGCCACGCGGCGGTCGGTCATGTCAATCAGAAAATGCCCAATCTCGCCCTCGCGTCCGCTGCCCCGCTGGAAGTGCAACAGCAACGATACTAAGCGATGGTCAGGCACGAAGTTTGGGAATGGATCGATGCGTCCCCAGGTGCTTTCGGGCGCGGCTTCGGTGATGACGGGCGGCATGCCGGGCGAGCAATAAGCAACACCTCGTCGCAACGGCTCACCGTACTTGGCGTCGGCCGCCAGAATCTGCACGGCGTCCTGATACTCCGCTTCGCTGAAGTAGTCGGGTTGCCCCTTAAGAGGCGTTACTTCCACGCGGCGCGGGTTGGGAAAGTCTGCTTCCACACGGTAGCCCACGTTGTTGTCGTAGTCGTAAATCACCAGCAGGGCGCGGTTGGGGTATAGCACGACGCCCGGCTCCTTGCTGGGCGGGTTCTCCAGCGTTGCCGACAGCACATTGTAGCGTACTTTCTGCAGGAAACTCAGGCGGGGATGCTCCCACAGCATGCGGGCATAGTCGCGCATCTGGCGTTCAGGAATTACATAGAATACACCCGAACGGATGTTCATTCCTTTCACAGGAACTGCCTCCCGCAGGGAGCGGATAGTCGGTAAGCCCAGTGGATTATCTGCCTGCAACGGTACTAAGGCACTAATTAACCTGTCCATAGATTCCTCCTGTCCACGCAGAGTCAGCATCGGTCTGCGTTGGGTTGCTGTACAGCGAAGATCTCATCGCTTTCAACTCTTTTACAGCAACCTGAGTAAGTATACCTCGATTTTGAATTCTGAGGGGGGTGCTTTCATCTACCACGCTGTTTGCGGGATTTGAGATACTGTTCTTCCATCTGTTCCAGTTGCTCGGGAGTGGGACGTGCAGGCGTTGCAGGGTCGGCTGGCGTTGTGGGAGGGGTTTTAGCAGTAGGGACTGCGGTCTTTTTAGGTGCAGGCTTGGTAGATTTGGGTGTGGCGGCACGTTCAGTTTTGAGGGGGAGCAAATCCTCTTCAGGAAGCAGCACCACATACCTCAGGCGGAAGGTTTTCTCGTCGTCCGTGAGCCGATTGCGCGCCTCTTCCGAAAGCGAGTTCAGCCAGCGTTCGTGCATCCGCGTTTGCTGTTCGGCGTGGCGTTCCCGGATCGCTTTGGGCAGGCTGTCCAGATCTAAGTCGACGGCGACTTCCTTGGGGCTATAGATTTTGAGGATTGCGCCTGTGGCGTTGGCAAGGTGGGGCGCGTAGCGTCCTTCTTGCGCCTCTTTGCCCTGCGCCTCACGCAGGCGTACCTGAACCCGATCACCTTCCTTGAACTTGGGCATGGCAGAATTATACCACGCACCACCATCAGGTACACTTTTCCCCGCATCTATGAGGTACGCGCTATGAAAACGCACGAGAACTGTCGCGCCCAGTTTATCAATGTTTTAGAGGAGTTGAAGCGTACTGCACCCGACGCGCCCTTGCTCGCACTGGGGCAAACGATTTTCTGGGACGAGCCGATGAAACTTGCGCTGCTGGGTGCCCTGCGCGAGGTAGACCCTAACCGAAGTCTGCTGTTCGGCGTTCATGATACCGACTATTTCGCCCGTCTCCACGCGCGATTGCTGCCCCGCGACGCACTGGTGTTTGATGGCTACGCGCTGTTGCCCCACAATGATGGCACGACGCGCACGCTATGGTCTGCGGCGGGTGAGATAGCGCAGTTGTTCGGCAGCGAGACCGTGCCGACGCTAAAGATGTTTGCCCAGAGCGGCGGCAATGTAGAGCGTGTGGCGCGTTCCTGCGGTGAGGGCAGGCAAGCGTTCGTGGATACACTCACCGAAGCGTGGGGCTGGCGTGGGCTGGTTTCGCGTGATCCCGCGCCGCGCCCTGTGTATGAGGTTTCCCTGCGTGAGATCGCCTCAGCCCTGGATGCCTTGCTTGAGTTCGGGTTAGACGGCACAAGCGCGCTGCTGGATGACGCGGAGAGCCGCGCCCGCGCGTGCGACTGGGCTTGGCGCATCCGACAGCGTGTGCAACAGATCGCCGAGTCGCAGCCCGACGCCTCACTGGCGGACTTATATGTGCAGCTTTACCCAGAACTACTGAGCGCGCTGTACGGGAGCGCGTTGCCTGAAATTGTTCGTTTCACGCGCACAACCGAGTTGCTGCGTTTCAATACCCGTACCGCGCATTTGCCGCGCTTTGAGTTCGTGAACACTTTCCTGAACCCTGACTATCGCCGTACCTGTGAGGATGCCTACAACGCCGCTTTAGAAGGCTCACCCATCTATCCTTTGAGTGAGTTTGGCGAGGGCGCGTTGCCATTTGACTTATTAGTTCCTGGACTGGGGCGGGGCACTCTTTTGCTCACGAACCGTTACCTTTGCGTACTAACGCGCGACCCCCAGATTGTGCGCCTGAGTGAGCCGATTACCGATGTGCTTGGACTGGCACAGGTGGTAGAATCCCACTGGGGCAACACCTGTACGTTAGTCGGCAAAGCGCTCACGCTGATTACGATGCTTGCACGCGAGTTTGTGTTTGTGTTCAATGAGCGTGGCTCACCCTACTTGATGCGCACCGTGCAGATGAACCAAAACCTATGCGCCGCAGGCGTGCCACTGCGAGTGAACCCCCTACTGCGTCTAAGTTATCCCACGTGGGACGCGCTGGAGGCGGCAGAGTGCGTTTCGCTGCGCTTGCCAGAACATCTGGCGTGTTCTTTCGGCGAGCCTATAGTCTGCTCGGATGCGTTTGCCAAACACTGGCGGCAAGTGGTAGACGGGCAGCGCCGTTTGCGGGAGCAAATTTCCCCGATTCGTAGCCCGCGTGCGCTGATGCAACTGCTTGCTGAGCGCGAGGGTGCAGAATGGGAGACTCGACTCCAAGAGTATGAGTCGTTGCACGCCCGCCTGACGGAGACTGTAGGCTACTGGGCAGAACTACTCCGTCAGCAGACTCACGCGCTACACACGGAGCGGCGTGCCTTAATCGCTGAGTTGCAGAAAAACCCCAAACGCTTCAACGAACTCGCTCCCCGCCTGCGCGAGCTAAAGGCGCGGATCAAACGCCTGAATGCGGAACGGCTGCGCGTGGCGAATGCGCCTGAAGCGAAAGGTTTACACGCTCGCGCCGATGAGCTGGAGTGTCAAGCAGAGCGAGCGCGGCTCATGCTCGTCCGCTACGCCTTTCTTACTACTGAAGGTCTGTTGCAGACCCACGCTCGCCCTGCCGCTTGGTGGATGTTGCTGCTGTCGCGGAGGTGGTTCGATGCATGTGCGGAGGGGACTCGAGCGCAGATAGAGAGTCTGAGCTAGAATTTCACCGCGCCCCTCTCCTGCAGGCGCAAAGCCCACATAATACCACCCAGTAGGTGGCGGTGGTACGCCTCACTCTCCCACAC
>JAOAFW010000338.1 GCA_026416065.1 Fimbriimonadales bacterium | reverse complement strand
GGGTTATAAGGACATCGTGATTAAGTTCGATGTACGCTGGAGCAACACGGCGTCCAAGTTCCTCGCGGTGGAATACACCACCGACGGCGGGAATAACTGGACGCGCGTGCGCACGCTGGAGGCGCGCCGCGGCGACCGCTGGCACGGCGACCCAGTGGCGAACGACGGCTACGGCGAGATTGTGCAGATCGATTTGAGCAGCGACGCGAATGTGAACAACAACGGGCAGTTCGCCTTCCGCGTGGTGACCATCTTCGATCCTGCCACGGGACAGTATACTGCGGCAGACTTCCCTCGTACACAGACCCAGCAGTACGCCCCCACCGGCACCCTTCGCTACGACCTGATTGAGGTGCTGGGCACGGAAATTAGCGGCGGTATCGAGGGTGATGTGAATAATGACGGCTGCGTGGACGACGCTGACCTGCTGATTGTGCTGTTCAACTTTGGCAATCAGGGCGAGCCGGGTATCACTGGCGACGCCAACAGCGACGGCGTTGTGGACGACGCTGACCTGCTGATTGTGCTATTCAACTTCGGTACGGGCTGCGGTAGCTAAGTCCTCATTCCTTTGCCCCCTCTCCCTGTGTATGGGAGAGGGGGAATAATATGCCCTCACCCCCTTGCCCCCTCTCCCACGCGGTGGGAGAGGGGGATTAATTTTTCATGGTATAATCGCATCATCGTGGCGCGCCGTTTGATATTCTGGGTCGTCTGGCTTTTGATAGGAAGCGGTTTTGCACAGACCGCATCGGCGCCCGACTTGACACGCCATCCGAGTGTGGTGGTGGTGATTCAGGTACAGCCCGACGGTTTGCACCCGATTTCCTGGACTTTTGACAAGCGTGTTGCCCATAAGGACGTGCGTCAGCGCATTGAACACTTTGTTCACTGGAGCGGGCGGACGGTTGCGTATGTCGAAATCGCCGACGACAGCCTCAAGCGCAACGCGAAGCCGAACGAGCTGTTCACCGTCGCCAGCTTTGCTTCCGGGGGGCTGGTGGACCTGAAAGAGGGCACGCTGAACCTCACACCGATTGCCCGTACCTTCGCTGATATGCCCGTGGTGCATGTGTATGTGATTTTGCCGCGCCAGGTTGAGTATGCGGGCTTTTTCCAGTATACGAATCCGCACCTGCAGATGTGGACGGACGCCCAACCTGCGATGTGGCGCAGCGTGGTCTATATCCATACCCCTGACCCTGCGATGCTGGAGATACCGCTCAAGCGTCCGAAACCCCAACCGCCGACAGACATCCCGCCGCCCCCTGCCCGCCCCCCAGCAGGCTGGTTAATCTCCCTGATTTTACTGGCGGCGATTCTGACAGGAGCAGGGATTTTCTGGGCAACCTCGAAACTCCTGAAGCGACACACTGACACTCCATCCGTCCAACCTGAAACAGACCTTTAGCAGGAGGCATTTCATATGCTGAGCTATACCTTAGATGATCTGATTAAGACCGCGTTCGAGCTACGCGCGTCGGATGTATTTATTAAGGCGGGCGCACGCCCTGTCATGCGCTTGCACGGTAAAGTCGCGCCCTTCGAGCAGGCGTTGGAACCGCTCACGCCCAGTCAATCGCGCGACCTGTGTTTTTCACACATGAGCCACGAGCAGGTCGCCAAGTTCGAACACCGGTTAGCGATCGACCTCGCGTTCACCGTGCAGGGCGTGTGCCGCATCCGTGCCAACGTGTATATGCAGCGTCAGACCGTCGCAGGCGTGTTTCGTCTCATCCCCCTGCAACACTGGAAGCTGGAAGAGCTGTGGCCCGAAGAGCCCGAAATCGCGCGCGAGCTGGCAGGGTTGACCCAGTACCGGCAGGGTCTGGGGCTGGTCACAGGTCCCACAGGTTCCGGTAAATCGACCACGCTTGCCGCGATGATCGATCTGATTAACGACACCCGGCGCGGACATATCGTGACGATCGAAGACCCCATCGAGTTCGTGCATCAGGACAAACAGTGCATCGTGAGCCAGCGCGAGGTGGGCATCGACACCGAGTCGTTCATTGACGCGATGCGCTCGGTGGTGCGTGAAAGTCCGGACATTATCCTGATTGGCGAGATGCGCGACCCTGAAACGATGCACGCCTGCATGCAGGCAGCGGAAACAGGACACCTCGTCTTCTCCACAGTTCACACGCCCAGCGCGTACGAGACGATGGATCGTATCGTGAACATGTTCCCCCCTGAAGAGAAAAAGCACATTCTCCAGCGTCTGGCGAACACGCTGCGCGGGATTGTGGCGCAAAAGCTCGTACCGCGCTCTGGAGGCACGGGGCGTATCGCCGCTGTGGAGATTATGATCAACACGCCGACCGTCGAGAAGATGATAGAAGACGGTCATATCGGCGAGATTTATCACGCTATCCGCGAAGGAGAACACTGGGGCATGCGCACGATGAACCAGTGCCTGTATCGGTATGTACAGAAGCAGTTAATTACCCCCGAAGACGCGATGAACTACGCGGGTATCCATTCCGAGCTGCGCCAGATGTTGCGCAGGATGTAACTACACGGTGCGGCGACATTCCCGTCGTCGCACCTCAGGGCAAGCACGCCGCGAGCGATTATGATAATTCTGGGCGTCGATCCCGGCACTGCCACGATGGGCTATGGCATACTGGAGAAAACAGGCAACCGCTACCGCGCGTTAGCCTACGGTGTGCTGGAGACTCCCAAGACGATGGCTCCTCACGAACGCCTGTTGACGCTTTATCATGGGCTGCAGGATCTGGTGGAGCGGTACCAGCCGGACGCCCTTGCGACGGAGCAACTGCTGTTCAGCACGAACCGTCGTACCGCGATTCAGGTAGCGCGGGCGGCGGGGATTGCGCTGCTGGTCGCTGCGGAGGCGGGCATCGAGTGGCGTGAGTACACCCCTCTCCAGGTCAAACAAGCCGTGACGGGCTACGGCGGCGCGGACAAGAAACAGGTGCAGACAATGGTACAGCGATTACTTGGACTGGAAAGCCCTCCCAAACCCGACGACGCTGCTGACGCGCTGGCGGTTGCTATCTGCCACGCCCACCACGCGACAATGCTTACCCTTACCAAACCATGAACATGCCGTTTGTGCTGGTTTGCCTGCTCATCATCGCTGCGCTCGTTTACTCTGCAGTGCAGTGGACACGGCGGATTAACGAACGGATTGCCGAGCTGGATGCCGAGCGTGAGCGGAACCCGTTAGACCCGTTCTCAGCGTTGATGGAACTCTATCGCTTGCAGGGGGAGCAGAAGCGTGGCAGGAAAGGGCGTTAGGCGACGCGGATGGGTCTGGGCGGGATTCGTGCTGGGATTTGCAGCGCGAACACTTGGCGCAGGCGCGTTGTTCTGGGCGGCGTTCCCCGTGTGGCTGAGTCTGTTCTGGAGTTTGCAGGGTTACCCACCGAGTTTGAGCGACTTGCCACACTGGTACGCGCTGGGCGCATTCAACGCCGCGCCGATTGTAGGGACAGTGCTGGTGAGTCCGCTGGTGGTGGGGATAGTGCTTTTAGCAGCTCGTCGGCGTCCCGCCGACGCTATGCGCCCGCTCAAGCGTGGCGTTAGCGTCTCGCCGACGCTACTGGGCGCGCTCCTGTATGCCCTGTTTGTTCCTCCTGTTGCCTATGCCCTGCTGCTCATCTACGCAGAGATGTGGCAATACCGGGCATGGGACGCGATGATGCCCACTCTACTGAGGGCGTATCTGTTGCTTGCGCCTGCGTGTGGAATCGTGGGGGCGTTGATTAGCTGGTCGCTAAGAAAGTGATGGAGCGGGAGACGGGATTCGAACCCGCGACCCTCGGCATGGGAGGCCGATGCTCTACCCCCTGTCTCTTATACACATCT
>JAOAFW010000325.1 GCA_026416065.1 Fimbriimonadales bacterium | reverse complement strand
AGATGTGTATAAGAGACAGATGTTGAACTGCTCAAATCGGCTGCGGCGGAAGCCCTGAGGTGGGATGCGGTTGTCGCTCAGCACCGTGTTTGCCAGCATCATGTGGAAAGTCGGCGTACTACCTTCTGCCAACTTCACCCGATAGATTTTCGCCTGCGGATCTTCAATCAGCGTCGCCGTGTCGAAATCATAGCGTCCCGACTCGCCAATCACATTGCCGTTGCGGTCAATAAACTCCACATGCAGCCACGCCCGACGCGACTCGGGGTCGCCACTGGGGAACTTGTGTCCCGTGCGGTTATAGACGCGGAAGACAATGGGGCTGCCCCGTTTCGGAATCTGCGCAATGTTTAGCTTTGCTGAAGTGCGCAAAAAGTCGATGGTACGGTTGCGTCCAGCGATGAGCGCGTCCAGTTCACGCTCATCGTAGTTCCAAAACATCGGCAGGATTTGCGGAACCCAGTAGTTGCCGCCAAGGAACGAGTGCTGCGCAAGGTCGGGGCGCACGGGCAGAAAATCATAGCTGGCGGCTTTGCCGGGGATAGGGGGCATATGACAGGTCTGGCACTCGACGCCTCGCCGCGCGAAATCGCTGAGTTTCCACTCGCTATAAATACGGTCAATCGGGAAGTATTCGTGTGGGGCTTGGGTGCGTGGGTCTTGCGCCAGGAGCGGGTTGCTTACATCGTGGCACACACCACAGAAACTACTGCTCTTATGGAACGGAGAATACCGCCACTCATGGTTCGCCAGCGAGTCGTTGCGCGGACCGCGCTTGGCAGGGTCGGGACTTATAACATACATCCCGTTGCCGATGCCGGGTACGGGCATGTCGGAGAGTTGGCGTCCCTCTTCGCTCAGCGGGTTCACCATGCGATGGCAGTGGTCACACTGGATGCCTTTGAGGTCATCGTGCTCGAAGTTGGAGCCGTCATAGGGCACGGAGCGTCCTTCCAGCCAAGCACTGGGCGAGTGGCAGCGCCAACAAAACTGTCCTGAACCCGGCGCATCCTGCTCGGCAATCGTGAGCGCGGCGCGAAATACGGGGTCGCGCGCCGCTTGCGCCATCATCCCGCCCATCCACTGGAAGTGCATCTCTTGCTCAGTGGTGAAGTAGGGATTCGGTCCCTCGCCTGTGTCGGGATTATACGCATACTGGCTCTCGCCGTGACAATACATACATAACTCAGCAGACTGAAACTGATAGCCGTCGGGATTGGGCTGAGAACCGGGCAAGTGAAAGTTGCCGCCACCCAGTGCCATCAGCGCCGCGACAGGAACGCAATATAATCCCACCATGCCTGCTCGTCTCCATTTCGCCATCGATGGTTCGCCTCCAAGGTGTATTATAGCACACTCCCAAGCCAGACGGTACAATTCACCTGTGGCGCATGAAACACAGACTGAGGGTATCGTGTTGCGTCGCTGGTACGCAGGCGAGTACGACAAGTGGGTGAGTTTCCTAACCCCTGAATACGGTAAGCTGCGCCTGCGGGTGCGCGGCGCGCGCAAGCCCAAAAGCAAAATGGGCATGCTCACCGAGCCATTGAACCTACTCAAGACACGGGTCATTGAGGGCAAGGTACAGCGACTGATTGCCCAGCCGCAGCTGGTGCGCAGTTATGTACGGTTACGGAGCGATTTGGAGCTGCTGAGCGTTGCACTCGCGCTTTGTGAGACCCTCGATCGTTGGCTGCCGGACGAACATGCTGAGCCGGAGGCATACGCGACTTTAATCATCGCGCTGGAGGCGTTGGAGGCAGGCGTGCCGGTCGAGCAGGCGGCGGCATGGGCGTTATGGCGCTGGCTGGCGGTGCTGGGCTATTGTCCCGATGTGGAGCGGTGTGGGAAGTGTGGCGCCGAGTTTGAGTTCATCGGCGGGGACGCTGACGCTGCCAAACTGCCGCGCGTAGCGTCGGCGTCCTCGCCGACGGTCGCCCAGCTGTTTCCAGCGGAAGGCTGGCTCCTGTGCCCGCGCTGCGCCCCGCCACGCGACGGTGTCCCAATCACTTCAGATGAACTGAAACTGCTACAGAAATCGCTTCCGGGCGGGCGTCCCAGCTGGGACACCCGCCCGGAAGCGTGCCGAAATCTGATGCTTGCAGCGTTGCGTTACGCGGAGTGCGTGTTGGAGTCGCCCTTACGCTGGCTGGAGTTCTGGGAACGCTTGAGCGCCTTACGCGAAAGAGGGTAGAGCAAGCCAAGCCCTGCCCCTAAAATCACCACACTGGTCGGCTCAGGTACCGGGTCAAAGTCGTTACCTCCACGCGGCGTAAAGAGCGAGATCAAGGGCAGGAAGGGTAGCCAGTTGGGCCCGCCCCGCGACAGAATAGGAGGGACATTATCAGGCACAAATTCACTTAGGGGCAGCGTGGGGGGCGTCGCTGGCTCCGGGGCTGCTTCGGGCAGAGTCTCGACCAGTGACTCCGTAGGTAGTATCTCCGCTCGAACAACTTCCTCTACTGGCGATACGGGCAGTTCCACAAGTTCTATGGTCGGTATTCGCGGTTGGGTAATCGCCTCAGTAAAGACAGGCATTGGGGTTGCAACCGCTGTGATTTCTATCGGCAACTGAGTCCGGGAAACCGGAATCGCGGCCGCCGGCGTCAGGGGATTGCCACAGTTTGCCTTCAGTATAGGCTTACCTGTCTTTTTCTCCGCAAAAACAGGTGTTCCCTTAGGAAGAGTGCGACGCACCACCATCAACCGTCCGTCAGGCGGCGCGTAATAGATATTGAAGGTCTGCGCTCGACTCAAGCGGGTCATTCGTAGTTCCTTCTCGACATATTCTGCAAAATCCCATGCGCTGCGCCTGAAATGACGAGCATAACGCTGTGCCACAATAGGCTCTGTACGGATCTGGTTCGCCAGTTCACGAGCGCTTGCCACCGGGCGTACAATGTAGCTATTTCGCGGCACTACAGCAATCGATTCCACTGCCAAAGCCGCCACTATCATCCATAACGCTAAGCTCACGCTTGTAATAAATCGCATCGGACTCCTCCTCTCGATTCTTTCCACTTGCGGGGGCGAATCCACAAGTCAGTAATAAGACTGTTACAGGGACGCTTCTGTTCCGTCTCTGCCATAATATACCCAATACAAGCAGGAAATTCAACAGGATTGGCGAAGCCAAGCCCCAGAATGCCTGGTTTGCAGACAGAGCTAATCGATCTACAGTTTTTAGGCTATCCATTGGCAATTGCGGCGTACTTGCTGGACGACGGCAACGAGGCTGCGCTCGTTGAAGTTGGAGCAACCAGCACGGCGGAGACGCTGCTGCGTGAGGTACAGGCGCGGGGCGTTGCACTACAACGCGTGCGTCATCTTGTAGTGACGCACATTCACTTAGACCACGCAGGCGCTCTGGGCTGGCTGCTGCAACGTTTGCCGCACGCGACCGCCTATGTGCATCCTATCGGTGCACCGCACCTGATAGACCCGTCCCGCCTGATTAGCAGTGCGTCGCGCCTGTATGGGGAGATGATGGAGCGACTCTGGGGTGAGGTCATTCCTGTCCCGCAGGAGCGATTACGGGTGGTGCGCGACGGCGAGCGATTGCAGGTTGCAGGGCGTACACTGCTTGCTATCGACACGCCCGGACACGCCCGTCACCATCATGCTTACCTGGATGAGGCGACGGGTATTCTGTTTGCAGGCGATATCGCGGGCGTACGGATGCCGGGTACAACCTATGTGCGACCCCCTACCCCGCCGCCGGAGCTGGATATCGAGGCATGGCAGGTAAGCCTCGCCAAACTACGCGCTCTGCCCATCCAGCAACTTGCGCTGACCCATTTCGGCATCTTTAGCGATGTGGAACGCCACCTCAACGAGCTGGAAACGCGCTTGCTGAACTGGGCGGTGTTCACACGCGAACTTATCGAGCAGGGCGTTTCAGAGAGCGTGCTTATGCAGCGGCTGCGCGACTACGGCAACGACGAAATGCGCCAGCAAGGAGTCGATCCCAGTAGCTACGACCTTGGCGCAGGCTACGAACTGATTGCGCTCGGCTACGCACGCTACTGGCGTAAGAAACTGGGGCTACCATGAAAGCAGAGAGTGTACGCTTCGAGAAGGTGACCAAACAGTTCGGCAACGTGACAGCGGTGAACCGCCTCACGCTGCATGTCCAACCCGGCGAGTTCATGGTGCTGGTAGGACCCTCCGGTTGCGGTAAGACCACCGCCCTGCGCATGCTCGCAGGGCTGGAAGACCCTACCGAAGGCGAGATTTACATTGGCGACCGCCTTGTGAACGAGGTGTCGCCGCGCGACCGCGATATCGCGATGGTGTTCCAGAACTACGCACTGTACCCCCATATGCGTGTGTATGACAATATCGCGTTCGGGTTACGACTGCGCGAGTTGAAGGGCGCATTGTGGCAGCTCACTCACTGGGGCGAGGCACACGCCATCAAAAAACGCATCGACGAGCGCGTGCGACAGGTGGCGCAGATGCTGGAAATTGAAGGGTTGTTGCATCGCCTGCCCAAAGAGCTTTCAGGGGGGCAGCGTCAGCGCGTCGCGCTTGCCCGTGCCATTGTGCGCCAACCCAAAGCGTTCCTGATGGACGAGCCGCTCTCGAACCTCGATGCAAAGCTGCGCGACCAGACCCGCGCGGAACTGAAAAAGCTCCAGGAGCGATTGGGCGTGACGACCATCTATGTCACGCACGACCAGAAAGAGGCGATGACACTGGGCACGCGCATCGCCGTGATGAAAGACGGCGTGCTGCAACAAGTCGGGACGCCCGACGAGGTTTATTTTCAGCCCGCGAACATCTTCGTCGCCACCTTCATCGGTACGCCCCCAATGAACCTGCTGCCAGCGCAGGTTGTGGAACAGAACAACAACCCTGCGCTCAAGGTGGGCACTGCTACATTGCCTGTGCTGGAAGCGCAAGCCGCGTTGCTCAAGCCGCGCGTGGGGCAAAATGTACTGGTGGGCATCCGCCCGCAGGACATCTATAC
>JAOAFW010000228.1 GCA_026416065.1 Fimbriimonadales bacterium | reverse complement strand
TGCCAGCCCCGCGCGGCTGATTGTAATGCTCTACGATGGCGCCATCCGCTTCATCAACGAGGCGGTTTATGCCATGCGCCAGCGCGACTACGAGACGCAGAATGCTCGACTGCAACGGGCGCAGAAAATCCTCGCAGAACTGATTAGCAGTCTTGACTTCGAAAAGGGCGGTGAAGTCGCTGAGAACTTGTTCCGCCTTTATACCTATATGTATAATCAGCTGGTCGAGGCAAACCTGCAAGACAGCCATGAACGGCTGGAGCATGTCGTGGATCTACTTGCAAATCTGCGTGAGGCATGGGATACCATCGCCACCGAGTCGGAAGCGCAGGTATGTGTGCCCACTGCGAAGGTGAGTCTGCATGGCTAAATCACTGATTGAGACCCTGCTGCACGACTTCTGGATGCTGAGCCTCTGCCTGGAGGACGCCATCGAGGAGGAGCGCTGGGACGAGGTGACGGGGTTGCTGCAGCGGCGCGAGGAGACCCTGCGGACGCTGGAGAAACTGGAGCCAGACCCGCACTGGCTACCCCTGCTGCGTCGAGCGATGGATGCGGATGAACGCTGTCAGACGCTGCTGCGTCGTAAACAGCGCGCGTTGTTGTTAGATCTTGAGCAGGAAGAGCGCCAACGCAGCTGCGCCGACACCTACGATACGCCTCCGCACATCGACTGGAAGTTTGAGGCAGAAGGGTGACGGTGACTTCGTCGGCGGGAACGCCTCGTAGCGTCGGCGTCCCCGCCGACGAGAAAACTTCCTCAACATTATCCACCCTCTCGGCTGCGAATCCGAATCTTTGCCTCGGCACCGTGCTGGGTCGGCTGATAGTAGGGTACGCTCCAGTCGCCTTCAGGCAGATATTGCTGCTCGACCCAGCCCCGCGGGTCGTCATGAGGGTACTGATAGCCCTCAGCGTAGCCCAGTTCCCGCATGCCCGGGTGGGGCGCGTTGCGCAGGTGCATCGGGATGGGGGTCAAGGGCTTGGCGCGCACATCGTCTATTGCCCGTTTGATGGCTAAGTAGCTTGCGTTGCTTTTGGGCGAGCAAGCAAGATAGGTCGTCAGATGTCCCAGAATAATCTGGGCTTCGGGCATACCAACGCGCTCGACCGCCTGTGCGCCCGCTGCCGCCAGAATCAGGGCAGTGGGGTTCGCGTTGCCGATGTCCTCGCTGGCTAAAATCAGCAGGCGTCGCACGATGAAGCGGGGGTCTTCGCCCGCAACCAGCATCCGCGCCAGATAGTGCAGTGCAGCGTCCGGGTCACTGCCCCGCACCGACTTAATGAACGCCGAAATCGTGTCGTAGTGATAGTCGCCCTGTTGGTCATAGCGCAGCATCGGTTTCTGGAGCAGCTGCTCAATCAGGTTCAGCGGGATGCTACCGCCATCGGGCGTCTGCAGGGCGGCGGTCTCCAGCACATTGAGCGCGAGTCGGGCGTCGCCGTTGGCGCATCGAATCAGGTGCTGGAGGGCGTCGGGCTCGATAGACACGCCGCGTCCGCCCAGCCCGCGCTCCGAATCGTTCAGGGCGCGCTCGATCAGCAGACGCACTTCTTCGTCTGAGAGCGGCTGTAAGGTCAGCACGCGCGCGCGAGAGAGTAAGGCGTTGCTGAGTATCAGGAATGGGTTCTCGGTAGTTGCACCCACAAGGGTAAAGGTACCGTCCTCTAAATAGCCCAGCAGCGAGTCTTGCTGCGTGCGCGTGAAGTGGTGGATTTCATCCAGCAGCAACAGGGTGGGTTGCCCGGTGGCTTGCAGTCGTTGACGGGCACGCTCGGCGACTTTGCGAATCTCGGCGACGCCGATAGAGACCGCGCTGTGCGACTCTACGTAAGCGTTTGTGTAGTGGGCAATCAGGTAGGCGAGGCTGGTTTTGCCGCATCCGGGCGGCGCCCAGAGGATGACCGAGCCGAGCGTGCCCTGTTCGATAGCGCGGCGCAGAGGCATCCCCTCGGCGAGCAGATGCTGCTGTCCCACGTACTCATCTAATGTACGCGGGCGCATGCGCGTTGCCAGCGGCAGAGGCGCGATGCGCGCCGCTCCCGCCCCAAACAGATCCGATTGCATCACAGGTAAGGATACCGAATTACGGTTTCGGCGCCGGGGCGTCGCACACCACCCTTAGCCCTACGAACGGTGCGTCGGAGAGCCACCAGCGACTCTTGGGGTATTGCGGGTCGGTCATGTTCCAGTCGGGGGTTTGGCGTGCGCGTGCGCCCGGATGCACCTGTTCCATCTTGTCGATAAACGAACCGCCACATGCAACCGCCTTGCCGTCCAGACTGAAACACCACTCCATCACATTCCCCAGCGTATCATAGAGCCCCCAAGCGTTCGGCTGCTTCTGCCGTACCTTGTGGGGCTTGAGATCGGAATTCTCGAGGTGCCAGGCGACCTTATCCAGCGTTTCACGGGGCAGTGGCTCCCGCTTCAGCACGCCTGCGCGGGCGGCGTACTCCCACTCGGCTTCCGTGGGCAGGCGGTACTTTTTGCCCGTCATCTTGGTCAGCCATTCACAGTAGCGTTGCGCCGCCATAAAGGTCATGCCAATCGCGGGGTTGCCTTCGTAGCCGAAGCCGCGATCGATTGCCCCATACGGTTTGCTTGGCTTAGCGATCGCGTCTGCCGAGCGGTTTTTCTCCTCCGCCGCGATGTCCTTGTTGAAGGCGTAGGTACCATACTCGTCCCACGTCACTTCGGTTCTGCCAATCCAGAAGCCCTGAATTTCCACCACGCGGGTTTGGGCGGGATTCTCGGGATCGGGCAGCTCGATGCGTCCCGGCGGGATGTAGACCATCTCGAACTCAACGGTTGTGCCCGGTAAACGCTCTTTAAACACGTTTGGCTCAGGAGAAGACGCAGTGGCAGTCAACGCGAAAAGCACGGCTCCCAATAGAAACAGGCGTTGCATAGTATCAAGTGTACCATGCTGGTGTAAGCGAGTATACTATCGGGTGTTTCGGGAGCGTTCACGGTGGGCGTTTTGGGCAGGCGTGCTGGGCGTGCTCCTAATGGTGGGCGCGCTCTACGCACAGACGCTGCGCTTCAAATTCGTCTGGGACGATGATCAGATAATCTACGGACGCGTCGATTACCAGACTCCGGCGCGCTGGCTGGAAGCGGTGCGTCAGCCGCTCGATTTTTCGCCGAACTACTTCCGTCCGCTCGCGCTCAGTAGCCTGCTGGTGCAAATCTGGCTTTGGAAAGACAACCCCGCGCCGTTCCACGCGGCGAATGTGCTGATTCACCTGCTGAACACGATGCTGGTCATCGCGTTAGGGGTGCGGCTGACGCGAGCTCGGGCGTGGGGGCTGCTTGCAGGTGCGCTGTACGGTGTGCATCC
>JAOAFW010000177.1 GCA_026416065.1 Fimbriimonadales bacterium | reverse complement strand
TGTCTACGGCGATGGCACGCAGAACCGTGAATGGTCGGGCAACTGCGGCGCGCTCTACTGGTGGACGCCTGGTTTGCTCAACGGCTGGGGCGGCAACCCTGCACGTACGGAAGCCGAATGGGATACAATCGACCGCGACTTCAACGGGCTGGGCGCGAACCTGAATGCCGCCTTCCAGGTGCGCTACCGCCACGGCGGCAAGGTCGCCGTGCTGGTCTGGGCGGACGGACACGTGAAAGCGATGCGCCGCGGCGCCGTTAAGGTCCCGTGGAACTGGCAACTCGGCGGCGATGACCCGAACCAGAACGACCCGAACATCCGATAAGCCTATGCAATATACACGTACGATTCAGTTCTCAGGCTATACTTGGCGCGTCAAAAAACACACGACGCCCGTCGGTCCGGGACCGAACCTGTTCTCGGACGCGGATTGCAATGTGTGGGTGGATGCACGGGGCAGACTGCACCTGAAAATCACGCGCAACGGCAACCGCTGGGAATGCGCGGAGGTCATCTGCACCCGCTCGCTGGGCTATGGAACCTATCGGTTCTATCTCGACAGCGAAGTCCACAACCTTGACCCGAATATCGTGCTGGGGCTGTTCACCTGGAGCGACACGCCCCAGCATGGCTTCCGCGAGATCGACATCGAGTTTGCGCGGTTTCAGGGACCGACGGGACCGAACGGCTACTACACCATCCGCCCGCACGATTCGGGACACCCACAGCGCACCTTCCAGTGGCCCCCGAACATCCGCCAGTCGGTTCACTTTTTTCGATGGGAGCCGGGGCGAATCTATTTCCGAAGTGTGCGCGGACACCGCCCCGACCCGTCCAGCGCGAGCGCAATCGTCACCGAGTGGACTTACACAGGCGGCTTCGTACCCCCGCCCGGCGACGAGAACCCACGCATGAACCTCTGGCTGTTCAACGGACAGCCACCCACCGACGGACGTGAGGTGGAAGTGATTATCAGCCGGTTCGAGTATGTGGGGTTGTAAAATGCAGGCGAGAGAAGCGGACTACGAGGGGCATACGGTTGGCGCCCCCCTCCTTGAGGTTCTCCCCACTTCGCGAGGGGAACCGAACTTGGCGCGGTTTCCTCTACGCAGGAGGGGGAACCTTACGGAGGGGGGTAGAAATCGGGGAGCTTTACCATGCCTGGGTTGGCGAGGAATGGTTGGATTTGTACTTTTGCTGTTCTTCCACAACGCGCCAGCCCAGTCCCAGTTTGACGACTTTCTCGGCGGCTTCAGTGCGCAACTGGGCTGGATCTGGCAGGTCCCGCGCAACAATCCGCTGAATAGCCAAGACGCCGCGCGCATGGGCTTCGCCAGCGATGCTTTGCAAATCACCGCGCAAGCAGGCACGCTTTATCAAAACCTGAACAACATCCGCAACCTGCCCAGCCTGAACGTGCCCGTCCTACGCGGCGCGTGGAGTATCGAGACGCGCGTGCGCCTGCAGCGGAACGGACTGTCCAGCGCGTACCTGCAGGCGGGCATCGTCGTGCTGCGCGACGCCGATAACTACTTCAACCTGCACCTCGTCTATCTGCCCGATCAGAACAACTGGCTCTCGGTCAGCGGCGGGCATGAGCACAGTGGCGTCTATCAGTGGGCAGGGTTGAGTGGACTTGTGTGGAACCCCAGCAGCGGCGACACAGTGCGCCTGCTGATACGCTATGAGCCAGATACGGGGCGCGTGCGGTTTTTCTATGACCGCGAGGACGGCGGGTACTGGCGCGAGCTGGGCGGCTCACCACGCCCCCTGAGCGATTTCCCCGCGTTGCAGGCAGTGGCACAAAACGGTGGGCAAATCGGACTGTATGTGGACACCGCAGGCGGCGCGGGAACCCCTGCGCCGGTAGCGACCTTCGACTATCTGCAGATTCTCAGCGACTACCATCCTGCGGATGTGAACCAAGATAGCATGGTGGACGACGCCGACCTGCTGAGCGTGCTGTTCGCGTTCGGGACGCAACGGTGCAATCACCCCGCCGATGTAAACCGCGACGGAGTCGTCGACGACGCAGATTTGCTGCAGGTGTTGTTTGCGTTTGGGGCGCGGTAGTTAAGCAGGTACAATTAACCGCCACAGGAGGCGTTTTTGATGCACGAGCTGACCGAGGCGCTGAGCTTTGATGATGTGCTGCTACTGCCGAACCACTCGGAAGTGCTGCCCAATCAAGTCGATGTTTCCACGACACTGGTGGGGGACATTCGGTTGCGTATCCCCATCGTGAGTTCTCCGATGGATACAGTGACGGAATCGCGGATGGCAATCGCCTTAGCCCGTGAGGGAGGCGTGGGCGTGATTCACCGCAACATGCCTATCGAGAAGCAGGCTTTAGAAGTTGACCGCGTGAAGCGGAGCGAGCATGGCGTCATCTGGGATCCCATTTACCTCTCGCCCGATAACACGGTACGCGACGCCCTGACGCTGATGGAACGCTATCACATCTCGGGCGTGCCCATCACCGACGCCGAAGGCTATCTGGTGGGCATCCTGACCAACCGCGACATTCGATTCGAGACGAACTTCGACCGCCCGATTCGCGAAGTGATGACAGCGGAGAACCTGATTACCGCTCCCGTCGGCACGAGCCTGGAGGAAGCGGAGAAAATCCTGCAACGCCACAAAATCGAGAAACTGCCCATTGTAGACGAGCAGGGTAAGCTGCGCGGGCTGATTACGATTAAAGACCTTCTCAAGATTCGCCAGCACCCGAACGCCACGAAAGATTCGAGGGGGCGGTTGGTGGTCGGCGCGGCGATTGGACCTATGCGCGAGCCAGTGGAGCGGGCGCGTGCGCTGGCAGATGCGGGTGTGGACTTTATTGTGATTGACTCGGCGCATGGGCACTCGGCGGGGGTGTTGAACGCCGTGCGCCTGATTAAGCGCGCAATACCCGAGATGCTGGTGATTGCGGGCAATGTGGCGACGCGCGAGGGCGTGCGCGCTCTGGTGGAAGCGGGGGCAGACGCTGTGCGCGTGGGGCTGGGCGCAGGATCCATCTGCACCACGCGCGTCGTGTCGGGTGTAGGCGTGCCCCAACTCTACGCCGTGATGGAGTGCGCCGCCGAAGCCCAGAAGTTGAATGTGCCCATCATCGCCGACGGCGGGATTCGCTACTCCGGCGACATCGTGAAGGCGTTAGCGGCGGGCGCCAGCACCGTGATGCTCGGCAACCTGCTGGCAGGCTGCGAAGAGTCGCCCGGCGAGATTGAAATCTTCCGCAATCGCGCCTACAAGGTCTATCGGGGGATGGGTTCGGTTGCGGCGATGCGGCAAGGCTCCAGCGACCGCTATTATCAGACCGACCCGCGCAAGATTGTGCCCGAAGGTGTGGAAGGGCGCGTGCCCTATCGCGGACCGCTTGCGGAGACCATCCATCAGTTGGTGGGGGGTATCCGCTCTGGGATGGGCTACCTCGGCGCACGGAACCTGGAGGATCTGCGTGAAAAAGCCCGCTTCATCCGCGTTACGAACTCTGGCTTGCGCGAGAGCCACCCGCATAGCGTGTCCATCACGCGCGAGCCGCCGAACTACTGGACAGGAGGCGAGGAGTGAAGCGACAGGAGGGATTTGAAGGAGTCTGGTCGGGCGTGTTGGAAGCGGGCAACCAGCGCCTGCGCATCGTGTTCCGCCTGAGTCGGGGCACAGACGGCGCGTGGACAGTGACCATCGACAGCCCCGACCAGGGTGCACAGGGCATTCCTGTCAGCTCCGTGCAGGTCGAGGGCAGGCAAATCACGCTCAAATCAGACCCGGTGCAGGGCGAGTTTGTGGGGACTTTGAGCGAGGACGGTAAGCGATTGGAAGGCGTATGGAAACAGGGGGGCGGTGAGTTCAAGCTGACGCTCACGCGCGGCGAACCGCCGAAGCCCAAACGCCCGCAAGAACCGAAACCGCCCTTCCCCTACAAAACCGAGGAGGTGCGCGTGCCCAACCGCAAAGCCAAAATCGAGTTGGCGGGGACTCTGACCCTTCCTGAGTGTAAGCCACCGTTCCCCGCGATTGTGTTTTTCACCGGCTCTGGCGCACAGAACCGTGATGAAGAGATTTTTGGGCATAAACCGTTTCTGGTGCTTGCCGATTACTTAACCCGCGCGGGCTACGCGACTTTGCGGATGGACGACCGTGGGGTGGGCGGCTCCGGGGGCGATATGAGCCGCGCCACAACCCTGGACTTCGCCGAAGACGCCCTCGCCGCGGTGAACTATCTGAAAACGCGCAAAGAGATCGACCGCAAGCAGATTGGCATTCTCGGGCACAGCGAGGGCGCGCTGGTGGGCGCAATCGCCGCATCCAAAGCCCCGCGCGATGTGGCGTTCCTGATTATGCTCGCTGGCACGGGCGTTTCCGGCGAGCAGATTTTGTACCGCCAAGCGGAACTCATCGCCCGTAAGTCGAGCGTCGCCGAGCCACTGATTGAACGCAACCGCGCCTTGCAGCAGCGTGTGTTTGAGATCCTTAGGCGTGAAAAAGACGACGAGAAAGCGCAACAGGCTCTCTACGATGCCCTCATCCAATCGCTGGGCGCAGGCGCGTCGCAACTCTCTGAGACGCAGAAAACTGTTCTGCGCAATCAGGCGAAGAGTTATGTCAACCCCTGGTTTCGTACCTTCATTCAGTTAGACCCTGCGACTTACCTGCGCAAAGTACGTTGTCCCGTGCTGGTACTGAACGGCGAGCTGGACCTGCAGGTAGACCCTGAGCAGAACCTGCCCGCCATCGAACGCGCCCTGCGTGAGGGGGGCAACAAGCGCGTTGTGGTGCGGCGTATGGCGGGGCTAAACCACCTGTTCCAGAAAGCGCGTACCGGATTGATTACCGAATACGCGGAAATTGAGGAGACCTTCGACCTCGAAGCGTTGGAAGCCATTCGCAGGTGGCTGGATGAGACGGTGAAGTAAGGAAAATGGTGACCCCAGGGGGATTCGAACCCCCGTCCTCCAGGATGAAAACCTGGCGTCCTAGACCACTAGACCATGGGGCCACGCAAAGGTAAGTATACCCAATCTGCTCTGCGTATTGCAAGCCTTGGGAGTCGGAGTTCCTCGCTTCGTTCAGAATAACGAAATTAGCACTTGTCATTCGAGCGGAGCGAAGTCGTCGGCAGGGACGCCGATGCTACACAGGGCACATGCGTAGTTTCGGCGTCCCCGCCGACGACATCACGGCGTTTGCTTTGCCGATTGGTGACTAAGTCTCCACTCCAGGTAGAATTCAGGCGGAGGCGGTATGAATTTCACAGGGCTTGTGGCAGCGATTACGGGCGGCGCGAAAGGCATCGGTAAGGCGATGGCGCAGCAGTTCGCAGCGCGAGGCGCGAAGGTGGCTATTCTCGATATCGATCCGGAATCGGGGGAAAGGACAGCGCAAGCGATGCGCGAAACAGGCGGCGATGCGGTGTTCATCACTGCAGATGTGGGCGACCTTAGCTCGATGGAACGCGCTGCGCAGCAAGTCGCCCAATCGCTTGGCAATACGGACATCCTCTGCGTCAACGCGGGAATCTATCCCCAAGCGTTTCTGGAAAGCATGACCGAAGCCGACTGGGACACGGTGCATCGTGTGAACCTGAAAGGGATGTTCCTCACCGTCAAGGCGTTCCTGCCGCAACTCAAGCAGTCGCAACGCGGGCGCATTGTGCTGACCTCCTCGATCACAGGACCCGTCACGGGCTTTCCGGGCTGGGCGCATTACGGCGCGACAAAAGCGGGCATGCTGGGCTTTATGCACTCGGCGGCGATTGAGCTGGCGAAGTACGGGATTACCGTAAACGCCGTGCTGCCCGGCAACATCGAAACCGAAGGCTTGGGCGAAATCGGCGAGGAGTACCGACGTAAAATGGAAGCGGTGATTCCCTTCAAGCGACTGGGTAAGCCAGAGGATGTCGCCCACGCCGCGCTGTTCTTCGCCTCCGAAGGGGCAGGCTACATCACCGGGCAAACGCTGATTGTGGACGGCGGGCAGATACTGCCCGAGTCGAGTTTGGCGTTGGAAGACATTTAGTCCAGCGGATAGTACGGATGGAAATGGTGTACAGGGCTATGCCCTGCGCCGACGGCGCGCGCCGTGCGTAACGCGGCGGTGAGGTAGTCCTTCGCGCGGGCGATGGCGTCGAACGGCGGATAGCCCTTCGCCAGGTACGCCGCAATCGCCGCCGAGAAGGTGCAGCCCGTGCCGTGCGTGTGGGGCGTGTCGATATGCTCCGCGGGCAGCCAGCGCGTCGTAGAGCCATCGTACACCAAGTCGTCGGCGCAGTCGGCGAG
>JAOAFW010000141.1 GCA_026416065.1 Fimbriimonadales bacterium | reverse complement strand
GACTATGACTTCGCTCTCAAGCACGGGCTACCCATCAAAGTCGTGATTGAGCCCGATGGGAGCGATCCTGCCGCGATTACAGCAGAGGGCGTTCCTCCGTGCTACACGGGCGACGGAATCATGGTCAACTCGGGCGAGTTTAGCGGGCTGCCCAACCGCGAAGGGATGGAGCGACTCGCCGATTGGTTCGAAGCGCGGGGCATCGGACAGCGCAAGGTGCAGTACCGCCTGCGCGACTGGCTCATCAGTCGCCAACGCTACTGGGGCGCACCTATCCCGATTATCTACTGCCCCGACTGCGGTGAGGTGCCCGTGCCCGAAGACCAGCTGCCCGTGCTGTTGCCCGATGTGGAACAGTATCAGCCGTCAGGCACAGGCGAATCGCCCTTAGCGAACATCCCTGAGTTTGTGAACACCACCTGCCCCCAGTGCGGCAAGCCCGCCAAACGCGAAACCGACACGATGGGCGGCTTCGCGTGCAGCAGCTGGTACTTCCTGCGCTTCTGCGACCCCCACAACGACAAAGAGCCGTTCAACTACGAGAAGGCGCGCTACTGGATGCCCGTGGATTACTACGTGGGCGGGGCGGAGCACGCTGTGATGCACTTGCTGTATGCCCGCTTCTGGACAAAGGTGGGCTACGACGCGGGATTTGTGCCCGTGAAAGAGCCGTTCTATCGGCTGCGCAATCAGGGGATGGTGCTGGCACTAACGCCCTATCGCCCCCCACGCCCCGATGAGACGCTCCGCGAGGGCGAAAAGGGCATCTTGGTACGGCGCGACCAACTGGAGCAGATGAGCGAGGAAGAGAAGGCGCAACTGATATGGGTGTGGGAGAAGATGTCCAAATCCAAATACAACGTGGTGACGCCCGACGAGATTATAGAGGAATACAGCGCGGACACGCTGCGGCTCTACGAGCTGTTTGTCGCGCCGTTTGATGTGGCGATTGAGTGGCGCGAGGAGGGCGTGAAGGGGATGTATCGGTTTTTGGGGCGCATCTGGCGGCTAATGCGGGCGGTGCGACCGCATTTTGTGCGCGAGTGGCGTGAGGTGTTGGCGGGCGCGTCGTTGGGCGCCGCGGAGCGTGCCCTGCGTCGGCGCACCCACGCTGCGCTCAAAAAGCTACACGCCGACATCCCCGACTTCAAGTTCAACACCGCCATTGCGGCGCTGATGGAGTGGTTCAACGAGTTAGAGGACTACTGGAAGGGTGTGGGCGAAGCGCCCTCGGCAGAGGCGAAGGCCGTTGTGAGCGAGGCGGTGGAGTGCTTTATTTTGGCGCTATCGCCCTTTGCGCCGCATATGGCTGATGAGCTGTGGGAGGCGTTTGGCTTTGAGGGGTTTACGTTGCAGCAGCGCTTCCCCGACTATGACGAGGCGCTTGCCCGCGCGGAGGAGTTTGAGCTGGTGATTCAGGTCAACGGCAAGGTGCGCGACAAGGTGATGGTGCCTGTGGACATCTCGCAAGAGGAGATGGAGCGGATTGCGCTTGCTAGTCCGCGTGTGCAGGCGCACTTAGGCGGCAAGCCCCCGCGCAAGGTGATTGTGGTGCCGGGCAA
>JAOAFW010000126.1 GCA_026416065.1 Fimbriimonadales bacterium | reverse complement strand
GGGTAGGGTACTTCCTGCGAGCCAACTCCCCCGCGTTTATCTTGGGCAATGAGCAGATTGACACCGACACTGCTTACCTCGTACCGCTTCAGGAAGGCTGGAACATGATCGGGAATCCGTTCCCCTTCAATGTGCCGTGGGCGGCATGTGAGGTGGAGATTCTGGGCGCAGGGGGTCAGGCTCAGCGCATCAGCCTGCAAGAAGCCGCCGACCGCGACTATATCCGGTTGCAAATCTATCGCTATATCCCGCTGACAGGCGAATACACATGGCGCACCGCCCCGCTGGGCGAGCTGATTGCCTGGCAGGCGCACTGGGTGAAAGCCCTCAAGCCATGTACGCTCGTCGTGCCGCCTGTGGGTACTGTGCGGGGGCGTGCCGACCAGTCGTCGCGCGTCGAGGCGACTCAGTCTGACGGCTGGCTAATACGCCTGATTGCCCGAAGCGGCGACCGTGAGGATGCGAACAACCTGATTGGAACCGCCTCGAACGCCAGTGACGAACTGGGACGCGAAGACGTGGAGAAGCCACCCGTCTTCAAGTCGTATCTCGCCGTCCATATTTTAGACCAGCGCACTCGCAGCGCACTGGCGCAAGACCTGCGACGCAACGCAAAACGCGCCCAACGCTGGGAAATCGAGGTCACAAGTGACCAGCCTGAAGCGGAAGTGACCCTGCAGTGGACGCAGGAGCTGCCCACACCGAAAAGCATGCGCCTCACCCTGATAGACCAAACCACTGGTGAGCGCATCTCGATGCTGCAGCACAGCTCCTATCGGTTCCGTACCGACGCCCAAAGCCGACGCCGGTTCACCATCGAGGCGCAACCGGCGCGCGCCAGCCGCTTGCAAATCACCAGCGTCGCCGTAACGCAAACGCGCGGGAATCAATACTCCGTACAATATGCACTCAGTGGCGACGCAACGGTGCAAGTGATAGTGCAGGACGCAACTGGCAAGACGATTGCGCGTCTACAGAACGGTACTCGCTCCGCGGGCGTCAGTACCGCGACATGGAATGGACGAACCGACACAGGGGTCGCTGTTCCGCCGGGCACATACCAGTTGCAGATTGTCGCTACTGGCGAAGAGGGCGAGGCAGCCCGTGTGGTGCGTCCGTTAGTCGTTGTCCGCTAAGCGGGAAGGAGGCGAACGTATTATGAAGAGATGGATTTTGACACTATTAGGCAGTGGACTATTGACCGCGTCGCTGGTTGCGCAAGGCTCATACCAGCCTGGGCCGGGTCAGCCGTGTGGTTGCCCGAACAACGACAACCCCGTCAGCGATGACTACTCCGCTCTCCAGGTGGATAACGGAGTTCTGGGAGCAACCCTGGGACTTGGCGGTACCGTCACCTGGCTCACTGGCTGTTTCCCTATCGAGAACGCGGAATGCACTACGCGCCCTGCCGAGGGAAGCATCCAGCTGGGCACCTCCGCCGGTAATACACTGCTGGGGGATCGAGGCATCGCCTTGACCTCAGGTTATCCCTGGGGCGTTTATCCGGGAGGGATCTACATCACGATGCAGGCGACGCGCGAAGGACAGACCCAGACCTTTGTCTGGGGACGCGAGGGTGGTCCCACTGTCACTTTTGAGCAAGCGTGGCGCGGCGCCAGTGGCTACTATGTCCGCCGTATCTGGAACGTAGAAGGCTGGGATACCGACATGCGCATCGACCTCATCCAGTCGGCTGCGCGGATTAGCCTCCGTGTCCGCAACAATGGTACGACGCCTGCTTCGCTCGCACTGCGATTCGCTTCGGATCCTGAAGTCGGCGTCGAAGCGGGATTCGACCGTAATGGCGCATCCCGTCCCCCTTACGTCTATGTCCAGGGGCAGCGTCCTATCCGCATCGATACGGACCTGCGCGGGGTGCAAATCCCCAACGCTATCGAGTTTTACTTGGGACGCGGTAATCTGGGCGGCTCCTCACGCTATTTGTTGCGACCTGTCCGGGGCTTTGAAGACCAGACCCCCATCGATCGTCTCGTGATTGGAAAGTGGTTCTTCATTCAGGGGACAACCACCTGGGAACCTACGCTGTTCCCCGACTCCCGGATTAACGATGTCGCGATTAACATGTTCGTGAACGCGCGCAATTTCGCTCCCGGACAGGAACGCGAATACGTGTTCTACGTGACGCTGACCCCTGTCGATCTGGACGTGCAACCGCCCATCGCGCTGGGCGTGGAAGCACTGCCCGTCGTAGAGCCAAACCAAGAAGACCTCTCGCAACTGGCTCAGAATGGGCAGTTTGAAATCGTTGCGAACGTGACCAACCAGTACTTCGTGGTCGGACGCGAGATCGACCTGACGAATATCGCGGTAGACCTCTCCCTGCCGTCGGGTGTATCGCTCGCGCCGGGGCAAAGTCGGACCCGAACCATTGCGCGTCTTGCACCAGGGCAGACTGCCTCGCAAAGGTGGACAGTAATTGCCAATCCCACCACGGTCGGTTTTGTCACCTTCCGTGTTTCTGTACAGGCACCGCCTGCCCCCACGAAATCGGTGGCGCGTACCATCTTAATCTCGGCGACCGCCAATCGCAAGATGGAGTCGGGCTTCCAGATTGTCTCGATACCGTTTACGCCGAAGGGGTCACTGCAAGAAATCCTCAATCTTCCAGTCGCCTACCAGGCGAAACGATGGAACCCAGAACGAGAGCTGTATGAAACCATCGAGACAATTCAACCCGGTCAGGGCTTCTGGCTCTATCTGCCAGGGAGCGCAATTACCGCCCAGTATGATGCGAACAACCTTGAGTTTCCGGCGAGTGTGTTCGATACCAGTGTACCGCTGCCTTTGAAAAAAGGATGGAACCAGATTGGCAATCCGTTCCCCTATCCGCTGGTGCTGGGGCAGGTGGTCATTGTTGGCTCCAGCGACCCCTCTACCAGCCTAAGTTTCTTCGAGGCGGCGCAACGCGGTGTGATTCGCGGCGTGCTGTATTACTGGGATGAGTTCACGAACGAGTACAAGTTCACCTCTGACCCGAACACGCCACTGCTGCCCCATCGTGGCTACTGGATCAAAGTCAGCGAGGATGTGGAGTTTGTCTACCCGCCGGTGTTCCTGCCGGGCACTGGCTTTGGTGGTATCATCACCCGCTCTGCAACCGACTCGCTCAATCGCCCTAACGATTGGCGACTGCAGATTGTCGCCCGCACCAGCCGCGGCGTCGACACGCAGAACTTTATTGGGATGAGCAGTGGGCGCAGCGCAGGCGACGTTGAAGAGCCACCTACGCCGCTGCCTGAGCGCGCTGTGAACTTGACCATCCTGAAGTCGGGTACGGGCGCGCCCCTGATGCAGGAGATACGCCCCTTGGCGAACCGACAACAATACGACCTGCTGGTGGAAGCCACACCAGGCGAGGAAGTCACCTTGACTTTCCCGAACTTGAACACGGTACCGCAGGGCTACCGACTGCGCTTGACCGATATGAACACGGGACGCGCCGTTGACCTGCGCACCACGCCTGAGTATCGGTTCGTCTCGACCGGGCGCACTCGCCTGCAGATTGTGGCGGAGCGTGCTGCGCGCGCCGGTGCGCTGATTACCAGCGTGAACGTTGGCAGTGCCGGACGGGGAGCCAGCAGTGTCTCCGTCTCGTACGTGCTCGCCGATAACGCACAGACCAGCGTCCAAATTCTGAGCTCGGATGGGCGAACCATCGCGAACCTGCATCGTGGGCGCGCAGCCACACGCGGGGTGAACACGCTCTCGTGGAACCTGCGCGACGATCAGGGACGCGCTGTGCCACCCGGAACCTATCAGGTGCAGGTAGAGGCACGTTCCGAAGACGGTCAGGTCGCGCGTATGGCGCGCCCGCTGGTGCTGACGCGCTAAATAGTGTCGGGCTGGAGCTTCGTGCTCCAGCCCATCAGGAGGAGGTAAAGGTGAAAAGTATCTGGACACTCGCTCTCGTTATGCTGGCAATAGCGGGCTTTGCTGCGGAGGACACGCGCGAACTGGTATTGTTCCCGTTCGGGCAGGGCGCGGCTGTGCAGCCTGCAGAAGATTTTAATGTGGATGCGGAAACACTGAACGCTCTCTATGCCCAGCTAAAACAAATACCTAACCTGTATGTGCTGCGTTTTCGCGAGACCAGTCCGTCCGTTCGTCGTGCTATCGAGGAGAACCGCGTTCGCCGCGATCGTCTGACCCCGCCCTTCAACGAGCGTGAAGCGGACGGCTCATGGCGTGCCGCGCGGGTGGGGGCGCTACTGGGCGTCAATCTCGCTTTCGCTGGGCGCATCGAAGAGTTCAGCTACAATCCGACCACGCGCGAGGCGGTTGTGACTATCAGTGGCGACCTGATTGATGTGCAATCAGGTGAGGTGCTGATTTCCGTTGCAGAGACGGGGCGTGGACGATTAGGCTCTGACCAGACCGATCCGAATATCGCGCGAATTGCGGCTGTGTCGCAAGCCGCCGAGAAAATCGGTGCAGCGGTACGCACACGCCTTGCGCCGCCCACCGAACAGCCGACCAAGATTGAGGAGAAAAAACAGCCAGATCGCAAGCGCGAGCGCGCTGCGGTTTCGTTGTTTATCTTGGTGCTGGGTGCGGTTCTCGGCGGCGCCCAGTTCTAAACGAATGCGTGTCGGACTTACAGCGCACAGGCGTTGGTGGGAGGCAGGGGGGCTGTGGCTCCTCTGCCTCTGTGCTTGTTGGGCAAACGGAGCTATCCGACTGACCGCCTATCCTGCAGCGGCGGTTGCCGACGGCGCATCGCAAATTCTCGTCACGGCAGAGGTGCGCACGGCGCAGGGCAAACCCGCGCCTGATGGTACGCAGATTGCGTTCAACACTACGCTTGGTGCGTTTCGTGAGCCGATTGTTGCTACCGAGGGGGGCGCGGCGCGTGCTACGCTAATCGCCAGCCAGCTGCCCGGGACGGCAACCGTCACGGCGACCGCCATCGGGCTTGGCGTGGTGGGCGAAACGCAAGTTGTCTTTGTTGCCACACAAGAGGAACTCCGCAGCGCGACCGACTACGTGCAGGTTCTGGGCGCGGACTATTTGGCATATGCCAACGAGCAGCGCGTCATCGCTGCGTCGGGCAAAGAACGTGGCGCCAGTGTGCGGTTTGGCTTCACGCGCATTGAGGCGGACGACCTGCAGATAGAAGTGGATAGCCTGCGCGTAAAAGCGCGTAATGCCGTGCTGAAATTCGGTTCTGAACACAATGAGTTTGCAGAACTGAGTTACGAACTGCGCTCCTCACAAGGTTTCGGGCTAAGGCAGCGCGAAAACCGCTGGGAGATGGTGAAAGTGCGCTACGGGGTCGTGGAGCCTTTCGATGCGGTTGCACCGCCCGAACTGTTCCATTTTGCCGATATTTCTGAGTCCGAGCTGGTTATCAAAGCGGCACAGATCTGGTTCTATCCGGGCGAGCGGATACAGTTCCATCGCGCCGAGTTCTACGTGGGCGAGGTCAAATCGCTGAGCCTGCCCTTGTATTCTCAGAGCCTCTGGAGCGGCGGGGTAGGGAGTGATACGCTGGTGGGACTGCAGAATGGGCAGGTCTATCTTGATGTGCCGTATTACTATACGCTCACTCCTACCCAGATTGGCGCGTTGCGTCTGCGCACAGCGCAGGTTGGGGGACGCACGATGGGGGCAGCGCGTGGGATGTTTCTGGATCTGGAGCATGAATATCGAGCGGGGTTGGGGACGGGCATGGTCAGCCTGACCAGCTTGGCACGAGACGATTGGGGGTTGAACTGGCGTCACCAGCAGCCGCTATCGCCCAGCACGCGCCTTGCACTCTGGCTCGACTCGCCTGCTCATCAGAGCGTGTATGGCTCGGCGCAAGTTTCCCATCAGGCGCGTGGCTACTCTACAGGGCTGACACTGGCAGGCAGCACCCACTGGCGAGGCGCCCGCGCCGCCAGCGTTCGCTCCGACCTGTTCATTGAAACCACCCCGCGTCGTGTGGCGGGCACGCCTCTGCGTCAAAGCTTCTCGCTGAACTTGACCAGCAATCGTACCCAGAGTGTGCTGGGTACGCAAAACCGCGAAGGCGTCGGAGTACGCGCTCGCTGGAACCTCGTTCCTCAATCACTGGGACGTGCAACGACCTTGACGGGGGGATTGACTGTCGGGCGATTCGTAGGTAATCTGCCGAACGAGGGCTGGAGCCTCACCGGCACGCTGGGTATTACCCAGGCGCTGGGAACAGGTGGCGTGCTCAGCCTGAACTACGACTACGCCCAGGACGCCCTGGGCGCGAGCCTGATAGGAAGGCATCGCCTTTCAGGGAGCCTCAGCTGGAGTGGCAACGAACGCTATTACCTCACGGGTTACTTCAGCCGCGCCTTAGACGCCAACTCTGTCAGTTATGTGGGGGACTTTTCGTGGCGAATCAGCGCCCTCTGGCGACTCGGTTTGGGGTATACTTGGCAAACATACAACCAATATGATTTTCGCGATCAGACCGTAACAATTGCCTATCGCATAGGCTACCGCGAAGTGGCGCTGACATGGTCGTCTTTCACCAAGCGATGGAGCGTCGATTTGCTCACTGCCTTCTATTAGAAGGTTGCTGGTTTCAATTACTGAACAGGAGGTTAATATGCAGACGATGCCTCAGGTCAGCGTTGCTTCGCTGCCGCGTCTTGCCCGGTATTGTACCGCAGGAGCAGGCGTCGGCGTTTCGGCGTTCGAGCTGGTTTCGTTTGATCGGGCATTAAGGCAGGCAGGGTTCGCGGATTACAACCTGCTGCGTGTATCCAGCATCTTGCCGGCAGGCGTAGAGTTGCGTCCCACCGTAGAGGCTCCCAAGGGGAGCCTGTTGCCTACGGCTTACGGGGTGTTTAGCTCGGATGAAGCAGGACGCACCATCGCGGCCGCCGTCTCGCTGGCGTTCCCGACAGACCCTGGCGCCGTCGGTGTTATTATGGAAGCCGAGGGGTATATGACCGAGCGTGAAGTGCATGAACTGGTCGCTGCGATGGCAGAGGAAGCGATGGAGGACCGCAACCTCAAAATCGCGCGGCTGGAGGTCGTCGCGGTCGAGGCGCAGGTGGATCTCTTCACCACTGTGTTCGCCGGCGTCGCGCTGTGGTAAGGCTAAAGCGGTTTGCGGCGCGCCAGCTGCTCAAACTCTAAGGCGAGATCGGCTACAACCGAACGCAAATCGGAGAGCAGGGGCAGCTGCGCGCGCGCAATCGCCACATCGTCCAGATCGAACGAAACCACCAGCAACGCCTCCTGATTGACGGGACCCTGCGCCATCACTTTGCCGAAGGGGTCCACAATCCACGACGCACCAACGAACCCTTTACCACCCTCGAACCCGACCAAGCTCGATTGAGCCACATAAATCGTATGCTCGCCCGCAATTTGGGTGAGCATACGCCGATACGCCTCTACATTCTCGATCTGCTCCGCCCGGAAGCCGCGTGCCGGGGAAGCGGTGGGCACATAAAGCACCTGCGCACCTTTCAGGGCGACTATTGTGCTGGTGATCGAGTGCCACACGTCCTCACAGATCAGAATAGATGCACGACCGAAGCGTGTGGGGAACACCTCCAGTGCGCGCCCACGCGCCACGAAACGCTCTTCCTCGAACACGCCGTAGGTGGGCAGGAAGAACTTCTGATGCACATGCACAAGGTGGGACTGTTCAGGTTCTGGCTCTAAAGTTGCATAAAGCGCAGAGTTGAAGTACTCGCCGTCTAAGTATTCATAAAAGCCCACACAGATGTCCATCGGACGGTCGGGTTCCATGTCGGCGTAGAGGCAAGCAAGATCGCGCAGGAGTTGCGTTGCCGGCATCGCCAGCTCGCGCACCCCGCCCTCGATAAAGTAGCCAGTGGTTGCCGTCTCCGGCAGCGCAAGTACATCAACGCCTTCCTGGAGGGACTGGCGCATCATTTGTCCAATCTGCTCCAGGTTGCGCTTGTAGTGTCCCTTGAAGGGCTTGAACTGCCCCACACCTAACTTGAACTGGCGCTGCGTGCCTTCTAAGTGATGTATTGGCATCGTGCTAAAAATCCACAGGTCGTAAGTAATACTCGCCGATTGCCGTCGTGGAGAGCATTGCCACTGTAGGCAAGTGCCGCTTCCAGTGCGTGCTGTCTACCTTGTTTTTCACGAGGCGCACATCCGCTTCGGGAAAGCCCATCTCGACCAGCCGTTCGGGGGAGTAGCCCTGCGTCAGGTAGTGCAGGATCCGGTCTGCACGCAGGTAGGAGATGCCAAAGTCGCCCTCGTCGGTTTGACCGACAATCAGGTCTGCCGAGGCGGGTTTTTCCACGATGACTTCGGGCACGCCGATGTATCGCGCCAGCTGCCAGACTTGCGTCTTGAACAGGTCGCCAAGTGGGTTAACGGGCGGCGCGTCGTCCGCATGCCATGTGAAGTAGCCGAATAGCCGTTCGCTCTTGTTGCCGGTGCCGATTGGCAGCGCGTTGAGCTTCGCGGACTGATCAAACAGGATAATCGTGCGCATCCGAGCACAGACGTTGCCGATGCGTGTCGGGGTGGCATCGGGTTCATAGTGCTCCAGATAGGCGTCCACCATCGGCGTAATTTCAATCACACGATGGTGGATGCCCAGTTTGTTCACGACCAGCATGCCGTGTTCCAGCGATTGTGGGCTGCTGATTTTATAGGGCATCAGGAAGGCGAACACGTTCTCGGGACCGAACGCACGGGCGCACAGGTACGCCACCAGCGAGGAGTCCACGCCGCCTGACAACCCCAACAGGGCTTTGCTAAAACCCCGACGGCGCTGTACCTCGTCCCGCAGAAACTCGATAAGCCACTCGGCAACCAGTGGTGCGTTGATTCGAAGCGGCTCGTCCGAGCCCGGGTCATAGACCGTAGGCTTAATAACCGGAAAAGTATGCATAGTTCACCTCATAAATCGATTTGGGTCGAACGGCTGAATGGGAAGGCTGGTCGCACCATTCAGCACGAGGTCGGCAACGGCGAGGGCGGTCGCAGGTGCCATCAGGATGCCATGGTAGGCGTGTCCTGCCGCGATATAAAGCCCCTCATAACCCCGTATCGCCCCAATATAAGGGTTATGGTCGGGCGTGTCAGGACGCAGTCCGACGGTGTGCCCTAAGACGGTGGCGTGGAGCAGGGGAGGGGCAAGATGCGCCAGTGCCTGCACAAGGTAGGCGTAGCTTTCCGCAGAGGCGCGCAGGTCGTAGCCTGCCTGCTCGCGCGTTGCGCCCACCAGTACAGTGCCATCGGCACGGGGCACGATGTAGCCCTGAGGCGAAGAAAGGATGCGCCTCACAGGAACCGGCAGATCACCCAGCCACAGAATCACGCCACGTACCGGCTCCACAGGGGTATGGACACCCAGAGGTTGCAACAACGCGCCTGCCCATGCGCCTGCTGCCACAACAATCGCTTCACCCTCTATGACCCCGTGCGCTGTACGTACTCCACGAACGTGCTGGTTTGTCAGTTCGATGCACAGCACAGGAACCCCTGTGTATAAGTTTGTGCCACTAAGTTTTACAGCGCGATGGAGCGCAGACATGAGACGCTCCGTGTTGACCCAGCCTTCGTTGGGTAGGTACACCACGCCCTCAATTTCCTTATTCAACGCAGGCTCCCACGCTAAGGCGCGTTCTGTTCCAATTGCTGAAGCCTCAGGCTCATAGCGATGAATCCACTCAAGATTTTGCTGCAGGTGAGCGGCGTCTGCAGGAGTGAGGGCGACACGCAAGCAACCCTCTTGCCGCCATTCTACATCAATCTGGGTGAGTGTGTGCAGTTTGCGAACCCATTCAGGGTAGATCCGGAGACTGCTTAGATAAAAGGGTAGGGCAGGGGTATCTCCCGGCGTCAGGCTGAAGGGATTCACCATACCAGCAGATGCGGCGGAAGTATGCCCCCCCTCGGCATAACTCTCGATAAGCGCGACATCGACCCCGCGCTGGCGAAGCTCCAGCGCAATTGCGCTGCCTATGATGCCTGCCCCGATGACAATTGCACGCATGGTCAGCCTCCTGCGGTCATCTGTACTATCTCCAGGTTGTCGCCCGCACGCAGGGTGATTTCGCCGTAGCGGTCGCGGGGCAAAATTTCGTAGTTGTATTCCACTACCACCACACGGGGGTCTATCCCGCGCTCCTTGAGCAGGTGGAGTAGCGTAGTTCCTTCAGGCAGCTCGCGCTCTTTGCCGTTGATGCGTACCCGCATGGACAGGTGGATTATACCTGAAAAAGCGGAAGGGGCTGAGGAATCCCTCAGCCCCACGCTCTTGCCTCATAAGTAACGGTCGCAACCTCCTTATGAGGGCAGGCTTTGCTCTCCATCCGTAGTCTCTCTACAGCAACTTTTGTGCCAAACGATTGGATTTCGGGCAGGGTATCCTATGGTGTATGACTAAAACGGTGCTGATTACGGGCGGCGCGGGGTTCATCGGGAGCCATTTCACCGAATATCTGGCAGCACGCTACCCGGAGTATGCACTGCGCGTGCTGGACGTGCTAACCTACGCTGGCAGACGCGAAAACCTCGCGGCGCTGGAGAATAACTCGAATTTTGCCTTCATTCATGCCGATGTGCGCGATAAGCAAGCAGTGTACGAAGCGATGCAAGGGGTGGACTATGTCGTCCACTTCGCCGCCGAGACGCATGTAGACCGCTCGATTTTAGACCCCGATGCTTTCATCACGACTGATGTTTATGGCACCTTCGTAATGCTGGAGGCGGCGCGTCGGACAGGAATAGAGCGGTTTGTGCATATCAGCACCGACGAGGTGTACGGCTCGGCAGAGCAAGGTGCATTTACCGAGCAATCGCCCCTACAGCCCAGCAGTCCCTACGCCGCCAGCAAGGCAGGCGCCGACTTGCTCGCGCAGGCGTACTATCGCACCTATGGCGTGCCCGTGCTCATTGTGCGCCCCAGCAACACGTTCGGACCCCGCCAGTACCCCGAAAAACTCATCCCGTTTTTTACGGTGCGGGCTTTACACGACCAGCCGCTACCCCTCTACGGCGATGGTCAGCAGCAGCGCGACTGGCTGTATGTGGGCGACCATGTACGCGCCATTGATACCGTTCTCCACAAGGGACAAATTGGCGAAGCGTATAACATCGCCGGAGGCAATGAACGGACTAATATAGAGGTTTCGCGTATTATCTTGAACACACTGGGTAAACCCGAAAGCCTGATTCAGTTCGTACAGGACCGACCGGGACATGACCGTCGCTACGCACTGGACGACACCAAACTGCGTGTATTAGGCTGGAAGCCCGAAGCGGAGTTTGAAACCGCTCTGCAGGAGACTGTGTCATGGTACGCCCAGCATCCTGAATGGTGGCAGCCGATTCTGCAGCAGCAGGCAGAATATCGGCAATTTGTGCAACAGTGGTATGCTGGAAGGGAAACGGGCAGATAATCCTGTTGTTGTTTTAGCTCCTCGGTGCTTTTATGAGCAGGAATCTCGCTTTGTTGCGGGAAACATTAATCGGTTTCAGGAGTCCAAATCGGCATAGGAGGCAAGTATGTACAGGATTTCGTATGCAGTTTTGGGTGTTGCAGGCATTCTGGTAGCTTCTTTGGGTCTCACAGGTTGTGGTGGGGGCGGTGGCGGAGGGGGCAACAATCTTCCGGGCACACCTGTTCAGGTGAGTATCCAAAACGCACAGTGGGTAGGGTTCCAGGATGGTTCAAGCGGTGCATGGCAAACCCTTGCCAGCGCAGGCAACTTCAGCGGCGCGCCGCGCGTGACGGCGACCGACGGACGCTACTCCCTCGCGTATGTATGTGGTGGGGCAAAACCCACCGTGCATGTCGTGCATACCACCCTCAATGAAGTACCACAATTCAACGCGACCTGCGCCAGCAGCACGTCGAGTACCGTCTCAGTTAGCGGCTCTGTACAGGGACTGAACGGAGGGCAGGCGTTGATTGCGATTGGCGAGTCGACCGCTGTTCCCAGCGGGGGCGCTTACTCTATCCCGAGCTTGCCCGCTGGCATCTACGATGTGGTTGCTGTGCGACTATCGGGCGGCGTACCCAACCGGGTCTGGCTCCAGCG
>JAOAFW010000117.1 GCA_026416065.1 Fimbriimonadales bacterium | reverse complement strand
CCGCCCGCCGTGCGCGACGCGCTGTGGATGCTGGGGCTGGCGGTGCTGGGCGCCCTGGCAGTGTGGTTCGGAGTACGGCAGGGCAGGCTGCTCTGGAGCCTCTATCGCTGGGCGAAACAGATGCGTCATCAGGAGGAAAGCGACCTGACACTGAGTTATGAGGCTGAACTGGAGCCGCTGCGCGACGAATTTTTACAACAAGCGCGACGCGCCCTGCGCGAGGCGGAACAGTTCCTGCAAACCCCTCTGGAAGGCAGGCGACCCAACGCGGCTATTCTGCAAGAAACTTCATGGGTGAGCCTAAATCGCCTCGCCCACAATCGCACCCCACACAGGGGTTGGGCAAGCCTCTACAGCAACAGCATCTACGTCGTCTATAACGGCGATATGGAACAGGCGTACCGCACCCTCCTGCACGAGTGGGCGCACCTGATTACCGCACGCTGGCACGAAGACGCGCCCGCACTGTTCTTGGAGGGCGCAGCCGTCGCTACGCAGTATCACGACGAACCGTTGAAGGCGCACGCCAACGCGCTCTATTACCTCCACTACTTCCGGAAATGCTCGCTGCTTTACTTTGTGCCCAGCGAGCGGTTCTACGAACCCGACTGGAAGCACGCCACCTACGCTTGGGCGGGCAGTTTCGTGCTGTACCTGCTGGAACAGTTCGGCTTGGCGCGTTTTCGACGGTTCTATCATCGCCTTGCGGAGCAGACAGTCGACGCGGCGTTTCAGGCAGAGTTCGAGATGAGTCTGGGGCAGGCGGAGCTGCTCTGGCGCGACTATCTGCACACCGAACTGCCCGCAGAAATCCGCCATAACGCGCTGCGCCGCGCCCTGTGCGACACGCTCTACTGGGCAACGCTCAACGAGTCGATACTCACTGTGCAACTGCTCGCGGAGCGGATGGTGGCGGAACGCCCCGATCACTGGATGGGCTACTACGGACTCGGCGTGTGCGCCTTCTGGCAGGGCAATCTGGAGGGCGCGCTGGAAGCGTTCGAGCGGGCGAACCGCGCCCCCGAACAAGAAGAGACGGACGCGCGCGGGCGCGCTTGGTTCGAGTGCGGGCTGGTGAACGACCTGCTGGGGCAACGTGAGGATGCTATCGAGTGCTACCAGCGCGCGTTGCAGTATCCCGACTTCGACGACCCTGCGCACGCTTATCACACACGCGCCCGCCAGTATTTAGAGACGCCCTACACTTATGAGGAGCGGGCGCGGTTCCTGAGCGGCTAACACCCCGCGCCGAAGGCGAATAGCACGGTGATACCAATCGGCATTTCAAGTGGCGCAGTCGTCGGCGGGGACGCCGACGCTACGACGCACCCTGCGTAGCGTCGGCGTGCCCGCCGACGACATCACGGCGTTTGCTTGGACAATCGGTATTATTCCTCCCACGATTCCGTGCGCCGCAATCCGTCCAGCGTCATCGCCTTCACATGCCCGTCCACGAACGCTACATTCGCGAAGCCGCCGGTAATGCGGTCACCCTGAATCTGTCGCTGATGGCGAGGGAAGACATGCCCGTAGCTCTCGGAGTTTAGCGGGGGCGCGCCGCGCCAGAAACGGGGCGGGAACACTTTGTAG
>JAOAFW010000114.1 GCA_026416065.1 Fimbriimonadales bacterium | reverse complement strand
GGGCAATGAGCGGCGCATTGACGAGGTTCACCGGAGCGTCTGTTGAACGTTGCAGCAGTCCGGCAAGCGCAGCCCGTGCAATCAGGTCTAAGGGCAAGTCGCCCCAGTCGCCCGAGAAGATTGCGTGAACGCGCTCGATGGGCGCGTCGGCAATTTGACTATGCAGTGCACCTATCCGCTCAGCAAGTTTGAGGTAAGGTTCCACGCGCGTCATCAGTTCCGCAGAAATAGGCGGCAGGTTGACCGGGCTGCGCGGCGCACTGCCTTGAAGCACCGCCACAATCTGCTCCGCGACATCGACAGCGACCTTTACTTGGGCTTCGGCGGTCGACGCGCCCAGGTGGGGAGTCAACACATTTTGCGACTGGTGGAGCAGTTTCAAATCGGGTGGGGGCGGCTCGGTGGGAAACACATCTAACGCTGCTCCCGTCACATGCCCCGACTCGATAAACTCGGCTAAGGCATCGGCGTCGATAAGCTCACCGCGTGCGCAGTTGACGATGCGCACACCCGGTCGCGTGAGCGCGAGGGTCTCCCGGTTAAGCAGGTTGCGCGTGTCGGGTGTGAGCGGCGCGTGCAGGGTGATAAAATCACTTTCTCGCAAGAGCAACTCCAGCGAGACGGGTTCTGCACCCAGTTGTCTCATATGCGTTTCAGGCACGAAGGGGTCGTAAGCCAGAACTCGCATTCCGAACGCACGTGCCCGCCGTGCCACTTCCCGCCCTATTTTCCCCATCCCGACCACACCCAGCGTCTTGCGGGACATCTCCACCCCGACAAACTGGTTGCGCTTCCACTCTCCGGCGCGTAGCGAGCGGTCTGCCTGGGGGATCATACGCGCCAGCGCGAGCAGGTGCGCCATCGCCAGCTCCGCAGCGGCAATCGTGTTGCCCTCGGGCGAGTTGACCACCACCACTCCCCGGCGCGTCGCGGCGTCGACGTCGATGTTGTCCACGCCCACGCCCGCCCGCCCAATGACTTTCAGCCGTCTTCCCGCCTCAATCACAGCAGCGTCCACGCGCGTTTGCGAGCGCACCATCAGCCCATCATATTCCCCAATTCGCTCTATCAACGCCTCACGCGGCAAGCCCGGATGATAGTCCACCGTCGCCGCCTCACGCAGAATCGCCAAACCCTCCTCTGCTACCGAATCGCTTACCAGTACGCGCATCACAAAAAATTGTACCTGTTCCGCCAAACAATCGGGGTGAAGACGCTCTGTAGAAGCATCTCCACCCCGAAAGGCTATCAAGTGTCGGCGCGCTTTACCGCGTGCGTCGCCGCCGCGCCAGCAGGCTTACCATGCCTGTCGCCAGCGCAAGCAGTGAAGCCGGTTCGGGTACCATCGCCAAGTTCTGAGCCCCGCTCGTACTGCGCAGGAGATAATAGTAGTCTGCCTTACCGACGGTCGCACTCAAGAGCGAGTTCGCATGGCTGACCACGGTGGAGTCGGCTGTGTACCTGAACGCGCCGTTGTTGAGGTGATCTGCGTTGCCAAGGGAATGGTCGTGGGCAATCTCCCAAAGGGCAACTTGGAATCCGGCCGCCTTCTTATTTAGGTTTGACCCGCTAATAAAAGTATCTCGTTGTTTGAGCAGCGCACCTGCACGCCCGTAGGCTAACCACAGTTCATAAGTGTAAGTCTGGTTCAAGTGAACCACGTGGTCCAAGTCCACGCAGAACGCCCAGTTTTTGGGGGCGGTCGTGGGGTTTAGCACATACTCGCCTGCCTTCACATTCAGCGTGCTGCCATAGATAATTTGGGTGGTAATCCCCGGCGAGACCTGCGTGATTTTCAGGGTCACGCTTCCAATCTGAACCAGCTTGTCATTGTTGAACAGGGTTGTGTTGGCAGATGCGCCGCTTAGCAGAGCCGTTGCTAACCCAACAATCAGAATGCTCAATGTATATCGTTTCTGCATAATTTTCCTCCCGACTGTATAACGCAGTCAAGAGGGTGAGAAGCACGCTCTGTGCCAAAAGGCGCGTTCCCTGCTGCTGATTATGCGGGTTTTGGGGATTGAACCTGCAGATTTGCGGTTTCGCTGGCGGTGCGACGGCTCTCGATGCGTTTGATAATGCCCCAATCGGCGCGGAGCCAGTAGTCGCCGTAGCGCACGGCGTAGGCAGGGAGATGGTGTTCCTCAAGGTAATCCTGTTCCCCCTTCTCTGCCTGAGCGGCGTCGTTGTCCAGCGTGTGGTCGTTTTCCACGCGGCTCCCATCGGGGTTGTGCGACTCAAAAGTCATCGTAACGCGGACAACCGCTTCTTCAAGGCGGACTTCTTTGAAGGGATAGGCGCGTAGCGTGCGGGTAGACATATCCAGCGCAAGGAAACTGCGTTCTGGAGAGGGTTCGTAGCCCGGTTCAATGTGGACAGTACCGTTCTGTAGCCAGTGCGGGAGTGCGTACCATGCCAGCAGGGTCAGAGAATATCGGGGATGGTACTGCGCACCTACTAGGGCGAGCCGCCATCGCCTTTCCGAGTCGATTCGGCTGCGCAAGCGCAGTTCGTAGACCTGATCAGGTACAAGAAACGCCAGTGCTTGCAGTCCGGCGTGCAGGACGATGTGCAACAGGGTGCTGAGTGCCTCCAGAACGCGCCAGCCGCGCGGAGACTCAGGTGGCAGGCATTCCTGCCAGCTCATGCGCTCGAAGTAGACTCTGCCGCCCCGCCGCTGATAGAGCCACGCCTCCGCCGGGGTCAGCACCAGCGCGCCATGCGCCGCCTGCCAGGTAAGCCAAAGATGATATGCTATCGTCAGAATGGCCGAGGCGATTAGTGCGCCCAGTCCCAGCTGCGCCCAGTTGGGCAGGCTTTGCCAGTGGGGTATGCGCTCTGCCTCGCGCCACAAGAACCATCCTAAAAACGGCAGCGCAATCAGCAAACGCCAGCCGAAGTTGCGCAGGAACTGTCGCCCACTCAAGGGACCCAAACGCACACCTATCCCCGCGAACGGGTCGTTGCCGCAGCGTCGGCATCGCTCGTGCAAAGGCTCACACGCCGCACCACACACCGAACAGCCCATCTGGGAAACCACATACCCTACGCCGTTCACCAATAGCAGTTTACCCAACTCCATATTCCCTGCGCATGGTATACTCCTACCCCGACAGGAGCTGAGGATGAAACTGCACGAGTATCAGGCGAAGCAGATTTTGGGCGATTTCGGCGTTCCCACGCCTCAAGGTGAAGTAGCGAGCACGCCCGCAGGCGCGAAAGCCGTCGCGGAACGACTGGGTAAGCCCGTCGTGGTCAAAGCGCAGGTATTGATGGGCGGACGTGGCAAAGCAGGCGGCATCAAACTTGCCCAAACGCCCGACGAAGCCGCCGAAGCCGCCCAGAACATCTTGGGCAAACGACTCGTCTCGCCCCAAAACCCGCAAGGGCTGGTCGCAGAGAAAGTGTTGGTGGAAGAAGCCGTCCAGATTCAACACGAATATTATATTGGAATCACCGTAGACCGCACCCCCCAACGCAACGTGCTGATGGTCAGTAAATATGGGGGGATGGATATCGAAGAGGTGGCGGCGCAGCACCCGGACGCCATCGCTACATTCGCCATCGATCCACTGCTGGGGCTGACCGACTACGCCGCGCGGGAGGTGCTGTATGCCGCCGGCATTCCCCATGAGCAGATTCGTCCCCTGAGCGCGATGCTGCACGGGCTGTATCGCGCTTACATCGCGGTCGACGCGAACCTTGCCGAGATTAACCCCTGTGCCGTACTTGCTGATGGACGCATCATTGCCGCCGACGCGAAAATCACCATCGACGAGAATGCTCTTTACCGCCAGAAGCGACTGGAAGCGCTGCACGAGGAGAGCATCGAAGACCCCATCGAGGCGGAAGCCAGTCGGCGCGGAATTGCGTATGTCCGACTGGGCGGCGACATCGGCATCATCGGCAACGGCGCGGGACTGGTGATGTGCACCGTGGACGAGGTGGCACGCGCCGGCGGACGCCCTGCGAACTTCCTCGACATCGGTGGCGGCGCAAAAGCTGACCGCGTGCGCCAGGCTGTCGAACTCGTGCTGATGGACTCGAATGTGAAGGGGCTCCTGTTCAACATTTTCGGTGGGATTACCCGCGGCGACGAAGTGGCGCGTGGGATGCTGGAAGCCTTCGAGACGCTGAATGTTAAGATCCCCGTGGTGGTGCGCTTAGCGGGCACCCATGCTGAGGAAGGGCGCGCCATGCTGCACGGCACGCCGCTCATTCCAGCCGAAACGATGCAAGAGGCTGCAAGGAAAATCGTGGAACTGGCGGCGACGCAGTAGCCTCTCCACCCAATGCGTCGCGTCGGCGTCCCCGCCGACGCTGCGCGCATAGCCAAGGATATTACGGCGTTGGCTTGCAGACTCTCCTCATCGGGTATAATCGGCGCGTGCGCTTCTGGCGACTGAAAAAGGCGGGCGTTCACCTGCCCATTCGGAATAAGCAATTAGCAGCACAAGCCCTCACCCATCGTTCACATACGGAAGGCGAACTGTTAGCCAGTAACGAGCGGCTCGAACTGTTGGGCGATGCGGTGCTGGGCTTGATTGTTGCGGAGTATCTGTATCAGCGCTATCCGGAGTGGGATCAGGGTCAACTTTCCAAAGCGCGGGCGAGTATTGTGAGGGCGAGCGTACTGTGTCACGCCGCCAAACGCGCCGGGATTGCAGGACTGCTGCGCCTCAGCCCCTCCGAGGAGGCGTCCGGTGGACGCGAGCGTCCCTCCATCCTGAGCGACGCTTTTGAAGCGATTGTGGGCGCCATCTACCTGGATTCCGGCTACAAAACCGCCCGCGACTACGCCCTGCAGCACCTCAAGCCTGAGCTGGACGCGCTGGAATCGGGTGCAATGCCCATACAGGACTACAAGTCGCTGCTCCAGGAACGCACGCAGGCATGGTGGCGCATCACCCCCACCTACGAGGTGGTGGAAGAAAGCGGCACGCCCCATAACAAAATCTTCGTGGTGCAGGTCAAACTGCGCGACCTCGTTGCAGGGAAGGGCGTCGGACCCAGCAAAAAACAGGCGGAACAGAACGCTGCTTCCCACGCCCTGCAGTTCACCGAACAAAACAGGAGGCAATTAGATGAAACCTTTGGCTGAGATTGGCGTTTTCGGAGGCTCTGGATTCTATTCGTTCCTCGACAAGGTAGAGGAAGTGAAAGTCGACACGCCCTACGGTCCCCCCAGCGACACGATCTCGATTGGCGAAGTGAACGGGCGGCGCGTGGCGTTCCTGCCCCGACATGGACGGAAACATACCATTCCCCCGCACAAAATCAACTATCGCGCGAACCTGTGGGCGATGAAGGAACTCGGCGTGCAGGCAATCATTAGCCCCTGCGCCGCGGGCAGCCTGCAACGCCATGTGAAACCGGGCGACTTCGTCGTCGCCGACCAGTACGTCGAC
>JAOAFW010000051.1 GCA_026416065.1 Fimbriimonadales bacterium | reverse complement strand
CCGCCAGTGATAAAATCTCCACCATCGTCATACCGCGTATCCAGCGCATGTTATCCTCCTATACGCACGCCTACGGGGGTTGTTCCATAATCCTATCGTATTTTGGACACCGTATCGGGTACAATTCACCCTGACAGGAGGACACTATGGCAATCACTTTGTCGGAACGCGCTGCGCACGAGTTGAAGACACTGTTGGAAGAGTCGGGCATTCAGAACGCCGGGCTGCGCGTCTGGGTCGCAGGCGGCGGCTGCAGCGGACTGCAGTACCAGATGGCGATCGACGACGCGGAACCCGAAGAGACCGATATGGTGTTCGACTCGCACGGCGTGCGAATTTACGTGGACAGCCTGAGCATCCGCTACATGGACGGCTCATGCATCGACTATGTGGAGGACATGTTTGGCGGCGGGTTCAAGATCGACAACCCGAACGCGATTAACAGCTGTGGCTGTGGCTCTTCGTTCCAGACGGAGGACGAGTTCGGAACACCGGGCGCCGGCTGCGGCGGATGCGGATGCCGCGGCTAAACACGGTTTAGGGGCGTTTCAGCGTACGAACGCCCCCTTTGCCCCTCAGTGCCCCTGCCTTCTCAATACCGAGATTGAGGCACTCAGGCTCCCTCCCTCCTCGTGTAGTGCACGCATCCAAGCGGGGTATACTCAATACCGCTCAAGAGCCAAATCGTCGGCGAGACGCCGACGCTACGCGGGGCGCGTATGTAGCGTCAGCGTCTCGCTGACGAATCATGTCTTTTGAAACGACGATCGATACTATCTCATTCAGGAGCAGGAACCGATGCACTGGAACGCGCGTGCGCTGAGACAGGCTTTTCTGGGCTACTTTCAGGAAAAAGGGCACTTGCTGCTGCCCTCCGATAGCCTTGTGCCGAAAGACCCGTCGCTGCTGTTCACGAGCGCGGGCATGGTGCAGTTTAAGCCCTACTTTCTGGGCGTCGCGCAACCGCCCGCCCCGCGCGTGACCACCGTGCAAAAATGCCTGCGCACCACGGATATTGAGTCGGTGGGCGACCTGTCGCATCTCACCTTCTTTGAGATGCTGGGCAACTTCAGCTTCGGCGACTACTTCAAGCGCGAGGCGATTCTGTTTGCGTGGGAGTTCCTGACCGAGCGGCTGAAGGTCGATACTGACCGCCTGCAGTTCACCGTGTTTCAGGATGACGACGAGGCGTTCGAGGTCTGGAACCGCGAGTTGGGCATTCCTGAAAAACGCATCTGGCGGCTGGGCGAGAAGAGCAACTTCTGGCCCGCCAACGCGATTTCTGAAGGTCCCAACGGTCCCTGCGGCCCCTGTTCCGAGATTTTCTACGACACGCGCATCGATACGGGCTGCACAAGCCCTGATTGCGGACCCGCATGCGACTGCGGACGCTGGCTGGAGATATGGAACCTCGTGTTTATGCAGTACGAGCGCAGCGAGGAGAACGGCAAGCCGAAGCTCACGCCGCTGCCCAAGCAGAACATCGACACGGGCATGGGGTTGGAGCGCACCGCCGCCGTGCTGATGGGCTTCGATAGCCCGTTCGAGACCGATGTGTTCGCGCCGATTGTGAAGCGCATCGAAGACCTCGCGGGCGTGCGCTACAAGCAAGGCGAACCGACCGACACCGCCATCCGCCTCATCTCCGACCACATCCGCACGGCGACCTTCACGATTGCCGACGGCGTGATTCCGCAAAACGAGGGGCGCGGCTATGTGCTTAGGCGCATCATCCGACGCGCGATACTGCGGGGACAGCGCGTGCTGGGCTTTGAGAAACCGTTCTTTGCCGACCTTGTGCCCGCCGTGATAGAAGCGTTGGGCGACCAGTATCCCGAAATCGTGCAACGGCAGGAATATATCCAGACCACGCTGCGCTACGAGGAGGAGCGGTTTCGCCACACGGTACAGGCAGGGCTAACGCGATTGGAAGAGCTGCTCGCCGACCCCGACACACTGCAGCGCAAGCAGCTGTCGGGCGAGCGTGTGTTTATGCTGTACGACACCTACGGCTTCCCGCTGGAGCTGACGCGCGAAATCGCCGCCGAGCGGGGCGTGAGCATCGACATGCAGGGCTTTGAGCAGGCGTTAGAGGCGCAACGCCAGCGCGCCCGCGAGGCGAGCGGCATCTCCGAGAAACTGTTCGTGCAAACGGGCGCGGCGCTGGCGGAACTGGCGCAGCAGACCGCCCCCACCGAGTTCATTGGTTACGAAGGCACAGAAAGCGAGGCGCAGGTGGTGGGCATCGTGCGCGAGGGCAACCTGATACCCGAAGCGTACGCAGGCGAGACGGTCGAAATTGTGCTGAACCGCACGCCGTTCTACGCCGAAGCGGGCGGACAGGTGGGCGATACGGGCGTTATCGAGTGGCAAGGCGGGCGCGCTCAGGTGCTGGACACCCAAAAAGCGAACGACTACTACTTCCACCACGCGCGGATTCTGGAGGGGACGCTGCACTTAGGCGAGAGCGTGCAGGCGCGTGTGGACGCTGAACGGCGATTGGACATCCAGCGCAACCATACAGCGACCCACCTGCTGCACGCCGCGCTCAGGCAGGTGCTGGGGACCCATGTGGCACAGGCAGGCTCGCTGGTTGCGCCCGACCGACTGCGCTTCGACTTCACGCACCCGCGCGCCGTGACGCCCGACGAGCTGGAGCGCATCGAATCGCTGGTGAACGAGAAACTCCTGCAGGAGCTGGAGGTGCGCATTTACAACGATGTGCCGATTGACGAGGCGCGTCGGCGTGGCGCGATGATGCTGTTCGGCGAGAAGTACGGCGAGCGCGTGCGCATGGTGGAGATCCCGGGCTTCTCGCTGGAGTTGTGCGGCGGCACGCACCTGCGCAGTACTGTGGAGGCAGGGCTGTTCAAGATTGTGCATGAGGGGAGCGTGGCGGCGGGCGTGCGGCGCATCGAGGCGCTCACAGGGCGCGCCCTGTATCAGTGGCTACGCGAGCGCGAACACGCCATCCGCGAGACCGCCGAACGCCTGCAGACCCCCGTGCCTGAACTGCCCCGCGCGGTGGAACGCCTGCAACATCAGCTCGACGCACTACAGGCGGAGCTGGAGCAACTCAAGCAGCGCGCTGCCTCTCAAGCCGTCGATCAGATTACCCCTGTAGAGGTGAACGGCGTGCAGGTGGCGGCGCAGGCGCTCGCTGGTGTGGACGCCAAATCGCTGGGTGCCATTGCCGACCGCCTGATTCAGAAAGGCGTGGGCGTGGCGGCGCTCGGCGCGACGCAAGATGGCAAGGTCGTGCTGGTAGTCAAGGTCGCGCCCGACTGGGTACCACGCGGGCTGCATGCGGGGAACCTGATTCGGCAGATTGCGCAGCAGGTGGGCGGCTCTGGAGGTGGACGCCCCGACTTCGCGCAGGCAGGCGGCAAAAACCCCGAAAAACTCGCCGACGCGCTGGCACAAACACCGAAGCTGGTTGCAGAACAGATAGAAAAAGCGACCACCGTGTAGATGGGGGCTTGCTGTTCAGCGTCGATCCTTTCTACTATATCGAGTGCAGGGTTGGCGGGAGCCAATATACAGCGTCCCTATTAAATCGCTCTGTTCCGACTTGCAAAGGGGCAGTGATGGATCAAGGTATACTTTCTCGTGCTATGGAGCCGACGACGCCTGTGAGTTCGGAAGCGCAGAACGGGGAGAAACAGGTCAAACCGACTCAGATCGATTTCGAAGACATCCACCTGCGCGTGATTACCGTGCCCTTGCCTGCAGGCATCTACGGACAGGTGGCGGGGCTGAGCAAACGACGTGTTATTGCGACCCAGTATCCCGTGGAGGGCATGCTGGGCAAGAGCTGGCTCGACTCGGGCGACGAGGGCAAAGGCACTCTATTGATGTACGATTTCACTAACACCAAGACCGAGACGCTGGCGAGCAAGTTGAGCGACTTCACCCTCTCGCGCGACTACAAAACGCTGGCGTACCGTTCAGGCAAGCGACTGCGCGTGATCCCTGCTGGGCAAAAGCTCGACGAGAAACTCGATCAGGCCCCGCCCACACGCGAGAGCGGCTGGATTGACCTCTCCCGCGTGCGCTGCGCCGTTGTACCCACGCGCGAGTGGCAGCAGATGTATCGTGAGGCGTGGCGACTGCAGCGCGAATTCTTCTGGAGCGCAGATATGTCGGGCGTCGACTGGCAAAAAGTGTATGATCGCTACTACCCGCTGCTGGAGCGCGTCGCCACGCGCGGCGAGTTCTCCGATTTGATGTGGGAGATGCAAGGCGAGCTGGGCACTTCCCACTGCTACGAGTTTGGCGGCGACTACCGCCAACCCCCGCGCTATAGTGTCGGCTTGCTGGGTGCAGAGTTCGAGTGGGACGAGCAAGCACAGGGCTATCGCATCACGCGCATCGTCACAGGCGACTCGTGGCTGGAGGAGGTGGACTCCCCCCTGAACGAGCCGGGCGTGAACGCAAAAGTAGGCGAAGTGCTGCAGGCAATCAACGGCAGGTCGCTCACGCGCGGGTTCACACCGGGCGAGGCGCTGTTGCATCTCGCGGGCGTCCCTGTCGAGCTGACTTTACGCAACGCCAACGGCGAGACACGCACCGTCACTACCAAAACGCTGGGCGACGAAAGTAAGCTACGCTATCGCGACTGGGTGCGGCGCAACCGTGAGTATGTACACACGCAAACGAACGGACAGGTGGGCTACATTCACATCCCGGATATGGGTAGCTGGGGTTTCTCGGAGTTTCACCGGGGCTTCTTGGCAGAACTGGCGCGCCCCGCGCTGATTGTGGATGTGCGGGCAAACGGTGGTGGCAGCGTCTCGCCCCTGCTACTGGAGAAACTTGCCCGTAAGCGACTGGGCTACGATGTCCCCCGCTGGGGCAAACCCATCCCGTACCCCTACGACTCAGTGATGGGACCCATCGTGGCAATCACTGATGAGCGCGCCGGTTCCGACGGCGACATGTTCAGCCACGCTTTCAAACTGATGAAGCTTGGCGTACTGATTGGCAAGCGCACCTGGGGCGGCGTGATTGGAATCTGGCCTAAATCGATATTCGTGGATCAGGGCTTAACCACACAGCCAGAGTACGCTTTCTGGTTCCACGATGTGGGCTGGAATGTGGAGAACTACGGCACGGATCCCGATATTGAGGTGGACTACGCCCCGCAGGATTACGCCACAGGGCGCGACCCACAGCTGGACCGGGCAATTGCGGAGATTCTAAAACAAATGGAGGCGAACCCGCCGAGATTGCCCGAATTCGAGCCGCGCCCGAAGCTGCCCCTGCCGACTGGGTTGGCAAAGTGAGTATCCATGCCCTGTTGAAATACCCTTACCGGAAAGGGCACGCCTGCTGGCTGTGGGGTGAACGTCTTGCAGGCGTCGTGCAGGTACACACCCACTCCGAAGTGCTGCCTGCGCTTGCAGAGGTAGAGCAGGCGGTTCAGCGAGGGCTGACTGCCATCGGCTATGTCGCGTACGAGGCGTCACACGGGCTGGATAAGGCGTTCCCGCAGGCGCAAGCGCACCTGCCGCTGGTATGGTTTGGGGTGTATGAGCGATTAGAAGCTCACCCTCACCCACGGCTTGGGGGAAGGGCAGTGGGTGAGGGCTTAGACTGGCGACCCACCCTTACCGAGTCGGCTTACCACCACGCTCTGCTACGCATTCGCGATTATATCGAAGCAGGCGATGTGTATCAAGTAAACTATAGCTTTCGGCTACGGATGCCGTTTGTGGGCGATACCCATAATCTCTTTTGGCAGCTCTATCACGCTCAGCCCGTTCCCTACGCCGCTTATATCGACACGGGCGAGCATGTGATTCTCTCGCTTTCGCCCGAACTGTTTTTCGTTCTGGAGGGTGAGCGCATCACGAGTCGCCCGATGAAGGGCACTGCGCCGCGCGGTGTGAGGCTCGAGAGTGACCTGCAGCAGGCGCAATCACTTCGCTGCAGCGAAAAAAACCGCGCCGAGAACCTGATGATTGTAGATATGGTACGCAATGATCTGGGGCGCATCGCGAAAACGGGCACAGTGTGCGTGCCCCAACTATTCGAGACCGAACGCTATGCCACCCTGTGGCAGATGACCTCCACAGTGGAAGCCAAGACCGACGCGCCGTTGCCCGAAATCTTTCGTGCGCTGTTTCCTGCGGCATCTATCACGGGTGCACCGAAGATTCGCGCGTCCCAGATTATCCACGAACTGGAAACGACCCCGCGCGGCGTCTACACGGGCGCAGTGGGCGTCGTTTTGCCCGACCGCCGTGCGCAGTTCAATGTAGCGATACGCACACTGGTTTACGACCGAGCCGCAGAGCAACTGGAATATGGGGTGGGCAGTGGCGTCGTGTGGGACTCGGAAAAGCAGGCGGAGTATCAAGAGTGCCTCGCCAAAGCGCAGGTTATCCTAAAACCGCGCCCCGAGTTTGAACTCCTGGAGACGATTCTATGGCGCGCGGGTAAGGGCTATTTTCTGGTGGAGAAGCATCTCGAACGCTTGCAGCGCTCCGCCGAGTATTTCGGGTTCAAGTGCGATGGGGAGGCGATACAAGATCTGCTGTGTAGAACAGTGCAGGGGCTGGCGAATAAGGCTCCAGAGGCGGTTTATCGCATCCGGCTGTTGCTCAACCGAGTGGGCGAGGCGCGTCTCGAATGCGCCCCGCTGGAGCCGAAGCCGCGTCTGTGGCGCGTTGCGCTTGCTCCCAAGCCTGTAGACCCCAGCAATGTGTTTTTGTATCACAAAACTACAAACCGCATGATTTATGAGCAAGCCCGCGCCGCATGCCCCGACTGCGACGATGTGATTTTGTGGAACCCACGCGGCGAGGTCACCGAATCCACCATCGCGAATGTGGTGGTGAAACTGAATGGGCGGCGTTATACGCCCCCTATTTCGTGCGGGTTGTTAGGGGGCGTGTATCGAGAGTACCTGCTGGAACGCGGGCGGGTTGAAGAGCGCGTCATCACCATAGAGGAACTCCAGCAGGCGGAGGTGGTTTATCTGATCAATTCGGTGCGCGGACGGGTGCGGGCGGTGTGGGCGCGCCCCCTGCAAGTTCCTTGAAAAACCGCACAATCAGGGCGGGAGCTTCGCTGGGGTACTTGTGGTCGCCCGGATGAAGTACCTCCACAAAGGGGATGCCCTTTTTGGAGGGATAGAGTGTCGCCGTCAGCGAGCCTGCCTTCGCCCATAGTTTGCCCTCAGGCTCGCACTGCAGAAACTTCTTAAGGGCGTCCATGCTCTGCCGCTGGTTTTTGAAGGGTATCACGTTATCTTGCTCACCAGCGATGTGCATCAGGGGGATAGGGCGTAGGTTGCTCTGCCGTGCGCGAATGGCGTTAGCGTGGCAGGCAGAGGGGGCAATCCCGGCGAGCTTGTCGCCGCGCTCCGCCCAGAGCACGTAGGTGAAGAAGCCACCGTTGGAATGTCCTGTTGCATAGACGCGCTTCTCATCGATGTTATGCTGTTCGCGCAGCGTTTTGAGCATGGCGTCAAAGAATTTCAAATCGCGGTTATTGGTTGTGCCTGAACGAAACTGCCATGCAGGAAGATTGCCCTCGGGACTGCGCAGCGTGGGAGCAGGCAACGCTTGAGGGCACACGATGAACGCCTCTTTCCAGTGCTGCTGGAAGCCCAAATCTGCCATGCGGTACATGCTGCCCCCGCCGCCATGAAACACGAACACGACGGGCGCGCCTTGCTTCGTGCCGCTGGACGGCGGGATCACAATCGCCTGACGCTTCTGACCGTCCATCGTCCATTCCACAACGGGATATTTGCTGCTCTGCTCAGGCGTACCGAAGTTCCAGAAACCAGCAAGATACGCCGCAAATACCATCGCCAGTGTAAGCAGCGTTCTCATTCTACCACCTACTGCATGGACGCTTGAAGGCAGGAAGGGTTCGTTTAGACTGTTGAATGGAACGTGTTCAAGTCGCCTACGCGCTCGATAGCGGTGCGCATCACAGGGTCGCTTGGAGCGCGGCTGCGCAGGTGTTGCTCGCACATCCGGAACGGGTAGAGCAGGCGATCGTAGCGTGGGTCGGGCAGGCTCAGCGGGCGCGTCTCCTGAAGCAGCCATGCCGAGATTTTATCTGCCCATTCGCGGGTGTCGTCGGGGCTGGTCAGCACAGGCGTCTCGATGCGCACCAAGCCGTAGGTGGGCGACGCCCCTGCCTGCCAGCGCAGACGCAGATACCAGCTATACACCTCGCTTTGCACTTCCCGATGGGAGCGAAGCATTACGGGGCGGAATACGCTGCTGCGATAGCCAGCAGGCATATTCAGCACCTGCAGCATCCAGTTAATCTCCAGGTAGCTCGTGCGATGCGATTTGGACACGCCCACTACCTGCACTAGCTTGCGCCGGTCGAGCGCGCTCATCAGGTCGGCAATCGAGCCGTCCACCAGCAGCCAATCGCTGGAGTTGGGCGTCTGCTGTTCAATCCACTGCAGGGCGAGTTTACGCTCCAGATGGTCGCGCACACGCGCCACCGTCGCCCCAGCGCGTACCAGCATCGTGCTGAAGGAGGTCTTCTCCAGCTCGCGCTCCTCCAGCGAGTCGTACGCGGTGATGCCTGCACGTTTGAACTTACGGGCGTCGAACGCTTTCAGAGGCAGGTAGAGCGCCTCTTCCGAGCAGGTCAGCTCCTGCACCGGATGCAGTTCGCGGTTGCGTCGCTCCAGCACCATCGCCGCCACATAACCGTACACGACGGGCAGCAACCCCTTCTCGGTCTGCTGATAATAGAGCAGGTGGGAGTGCTGGATACCATCGATGAAATGCGTGAACTGAGTCGGTTTCTCAATCGGCGGCACGGGGAATACGCCGAACTCTTTGCGGTCGGGTTCGGGCACGAGCCACGCACGGCTGAAGCCCCCCTCCTCTTCCGGTGGCTCGATAGTGTCTTCGGTACTGACCCGGCGCACCACCTGCACGCCTTCCGGATTCTCGCGCAGGAACTGGACGACTCTCTGTAGAAAGGGCGTCATTGGTGGGTGGATTCGCCGTCAACGCTTCGATTCCTGCGGACGCCAGGAGTAGTGATAAACGCCGAAGGTCGCATCGTTCAGGGTGAATTCCAGCGTCGCGCTCGCGGGGTGTGCGTCGTGACGCTCCTTGTAGCGGCATGCCAGCGTGTTGCGCTGAGGGGTGGTCAGGAGCTGCCACAGTCCCCGCGCGCTCTTGGCGAGCCAGCCCGGATGGCGCGTGTCCCAGAGCCAACGCAACTGCTGCTTAACGAGGTCGTCCGCCACCTCCTCGTAGCGCGCCTGTTGAAACGGGGTTAGCTCTGTATAAGGAAGTGTCTCGCCCCGCCGAGCACGGGTACGCTGCTCATCCGAGAGACTCGCCCAGAAGCGCAACCCAGCCAGACCACCTTTTGGCGCGTTCCACGCATCGGAAAAAGGCGCATAACCGAGCGTTTCCCAACGATGGCGTTGCGCAGGCGTCAACATCTCCACGAACGCAGCGAACTCGTCCAGCGTGCGCGCTGCCTGCAGCGCGTCCCTCTGCGCCGTCGACAACTCGGTGGCAAGCAGCCGCCAACACGCTTCATGCCGAAACATCAGAAAGTCGTCTTCGTATTTGCCGCGCAATCGACTGCCCGCCATGAAACGTGCCAACTCCGCATCGAATGACGCAGGTCGATACTCCTGTAGCAACGGAAACGAGATCGAGACCTGTATTGGAGGAGTCAACCGAATGGATTGGTAGGGCGTTCCGTGATAATCGCTGGTTCGCGAAATCCCACGCACACTGAGCGCGTAAGCGTCGGCAATCAAGTCCGAGTTGGTCTGTTCGGCGAGCCAGAACAGGTACTGGCTCACGCGAACGGTAGGGTCGTATAGGAACGCATTCGCCTCGCTGGGCACAACCGTCTCGCGGAGCCTGCGGTTGTGGAACATGCTGCGGGTCGCAACTGGCTCGCGTCCAAACGACTCAACGAAGTCGAGATAGCCTTGCGCTTGGAGAGCGCGGCTCGCGTCACCTGACTCCAGGCAAGGATTGCGCGGTTCGGGCGAGATCTGTTTTGCGACGCCTATCCCAACGCTGCTACGCGAACGCACGGCGGCATGGGTCAGCACCCGTTCACCGTCTGTCACAACAAGCAACCCGACGGGCGAGTCGCAGAGATTGATCACATAGAGCCAGTTGGTCGGTTCAAAACCTGGATGTGCCTCAGACACGCCCAGAATCCCCTCCCGAAACGCAATGCGCACATACTCCAGCGTGGACTCGCCGAGCGTCATCGCGTTGGGCAGTGGCTTCGCACTGAACAGCAGGGGTTCCCCCTGCGCCAAACGCTCCAGTTGTCTCTGGTCGAGGCGCGCGTGTGCCTCCTGAAGCAGGTAGTCCATCAGATCGAACTGCATCAAGCGTTCCTGCAAGGGCTCGCTGCGAGGCGCGTTGGGAGAGGGTGCGTACTCCCGCAACAGAGCGCGCGAAAGCGCAACGGCTCTTTCAAAGGGCGTCTTGGCGGCGCGCTGGTGATGACGGGCGAGTTGCTGCGATAGCGCGTCTAAGGCAGGCTGCAGGGTTGTTGACTGCTGGAGCTGGCGAAGCACATAGGAGTCGGCTTGCAAGAGGAGGTGGCCCGCCTCGTCCGAACGCCACACCAGGTTATAGATTGCCGCCACTTTCTCCAGCGTCTGCCACGCAGGACGGTGACCTACACGAATTGTGACCTTCCAGTTGGCGATTTCGTCGCCCACAGCCAGAGGAACCTTGACCTGTTCGCTGATTTCCTGGATCAGCGCGCGCAGTGTAATCTGTTCGTGTCGGATACTTACAGGCTGCTCAAGGGCGCGTGTCGTGTAGATAGTACCCTGCGCCCCCAGCTGGCTCCACAGACAAACCCCAATAATCCATCCCAAATGTCGCATCGTAAACCTCCGTTTACGAGCGGCAAGTTCAGCACAGTTAGAAAAAATCCTGCTTCTGCACCCTGTAGCCGCATCATCCCCGAAGCGTCTGCTGGATAATCGTCAGGGTGCGCACAACATCCTCACGGGCAATTTCGTAGTGCGTCACCGCCCGCAGGCGCGTCCCCGAAAGCGAGAGCAGCACGCCGCGCTCCTGCAAGGCTTTCTGGAGCGTTGCGCTTGTCCAGCCCGTGGCGGGGTCTACCTCAAAAATCACGATGTTCGTCTGCACGCGGGCGGGGTCAATCTGAATCCCCTCAATGTTCGCCAGCCCTTCCGCCAGAGTCCGCGCGTTTTCGTGGTCTTCGGTGAGGCGATCCACCATCTCGTTGAGGGCGACGAGCGCGGCGGCTGCCAGCACGCCCGCCTGACGCATCCCGCCGCCCAGCATGCGCCGTGTGCGCCGCGCCTCCTGAATGAACGCCTTGCTCCCGCACACAATCGAGCCAACCGGTGCGGCCAGCCCCTTCGAGAAGCAGAAGTTGACCACCTCGAACGGCTGGGCGATGTCGGCGGCGTCCACGCCCAGCGCGATTGCGGCGTTGAAAATCCGCGCACCATCCAGATGCAGATACACGCCCCGCTCCTGAGCCAGCGCAGCGACCTGCTGGAGGTACTCCATCGGCAGTACCGCCCCACTGCAGCGGTTGTGGGTGTTCTCCAGGCTAATCACGCGCGTTTTGGGGGTGTACACGGCGTTTCGAATCGCGCCGCGCAGCTTCTCCAGCGGAATCGTGCCGTCGGGCTGGTTGGGCAGCACATGCAAGAATACATTCCCGAAAATGCCCAGCCCGCCCACTTCGGCGGTGTACAGGTGCGACTGGTCGCCCAGAATCACCTCCTCGTTGCGCCCGGTGAGCGTCATCAGGCTCACGAGGTTCGCCATCACGCCGCTGGGCACAAACAGCCCCGCCTCTTTGCCCACGCGCTGGGCGGCGACCTCCTCAAGGCGTTGCACCGTCGGGTCATCGCCCAGCACATCGTC
>JAOAFW010000047.1 GCA_026416065.1 Fimbriimonadales bacterium | reverse complement strand
GGCTGGAGCTGGCTGCGGGCGTAGTATTTGAACGAGTGGCGCAGGTAGCGCACCACTTCCATCGCCCGCCCATACGCGCCTGCGATAGCGACCAGCGTGTGGTCGTCCAACGGGATGATTTTATCGGCGCGATCGTACATCACGGCGTTGGCGGCGGTGGCGCGTCGGTCGCCCACATTCAACACACCCCCTTTGAACTTGAGGGCAATTACGGTCGTGCCGTGCACTTCCAGTGCGGCGTTGGGCGCGTTTGCGGGTGCGTCGACCGGGTTCAACAACGGCACGCGGGCACCTGTCTGCGCCTGGTAACGCTGCAACAGTTCATAAAAATCGCCAGATAGAGTGTACATAGTCCGGTATACAGTTCCGTCGGCGAGACGCCAACGCTATATTTGTCGTAGGTTGAGCGCGACGCTCAAGCGGCGCCTCAGTCAAACGCTGCACGGGCGCGACGCCCATGCTATTCGCCACTGCGCTGTCGGTAGCGGCGCGCCTGTTCGGGATCGATTCGGCGCATCCGCTTGAGCAACTCGTTTGTGTCGGGTCGCTTCACATCGGGCTTGCTGGGACCGTCGCCATCGCCGCCCGGTCGGGTCAGCGGCTCAGTAGGCATCGGTCGCCGCACGCGCTCTTCCGCTCGTGTAATCATTGCTACGCCTCCTTGTGGGGTTCGCTCGCCCTGCGGGGCGATTGCAACAGGTTCACAAACTCTGTAATATCCACTGCCGCCGTGAGACGGCGGTTCAAATCGCGTAGATTGCCCGTTAAAAGGCTCAAATCTAACCGTACCGATTGCTCCTCATTGCGCAAAACGATACGCTCCCAGTTGATACTTTCCACCTGCGCGGCGTACCGCTGCACGCACAACCCGCGAATGGCAGCGCGCGTGTCGGCAGGCGGGTGATGCATTGCGTGCTGGACAGCCTCCTCACTTGTCAGCGTTCGCATGCGTCCTTGTTCCACCAGCGCGTAGTAGAGACCCTCCGCGGGATCTATATCATGATACGCTAAATCGAGGGCAATCATCGTCGCGTCGTCCAGCGCGACGCCTTCCGATTCGGCAAAAAGGCTGAGCAGCTGCCGCTTGGCGATCCAGTCGAGGCGATCGCCCAGCAGTTCGGGGTCGGTCTCCAGCAGGTTCAGCACGGTTTCCCACTCGCTCAGCACCCAGTCGGTTTCAGCGTCGCGCCCGGCGAAGCGCGTCTGCGCCGCCTGCAAGTACAGCCGCTGCACATCGATCGCGCTGATTATGCCCTTGTCCGTTTCGACGAGCCATTTGCCGTCCGGTTCGCGTGAAAGGATTTGCGCGGCGCGGACCGGATCCACCACAATCAGGTCGGCAGCCCAGCCGTCCTCCAGCAGATCCAGCACGAGCGCAGTTGCCCCGACTTTCAAGGCGGTGGCGTACTCACTCATGTTGGCGTCGCCGCAAATCACATGCAGGCGTCGATAGTCGCGCATACGGGCGTGCGGCTCATCGCGCGTGTTGAAAATCGGGCGACGATAGAGGGTTTCCACATTCATCGTGTCCATGTAAAAATCCGCCCGCTGGCTAATCTGGTAGGGCACGCGCGGGTTGGGGTTTACCTCCACGCCAACTTTGCCTGCGCCGGCGTAAATCGGGCGCGTGGTCAAAAACGGCGTCATCGTGGACGCCAGTGTATCGAAGGGCACATCGCGTCGCAGTAAGTAGCTCTCGTGCGTACCATAGCTGCTGCCGTGATAGTCCGTGTTGTTTTTGTAGAGCTTGACCGTCGCGCCGATTTTCTCTTGATAGGCACGGGCGCACGCCAGCAGAGTCCGCTCGCCTGCTTTATCATACGCGATTAAGTCCATCAGACGGCGGCACTCGGGCGTGGCGTATTCTGGGTGCGCATGGTCGTTATAGAGTCGCGCGCCGTTGGTCAGCACATGGTCGCTGCGCGCCTCGCGGTCGGAGAGGCTAATCGGATGTTCGCGTTCGATTTGCGCGTCCTGCGGGTCAACCGCCAGGTGTTCCACGCGGAATCCGCGCATATCGCGCCGGGGGTCTTCCAAGCGATAATCCCAACAGCCTTTGATTGCGGGAAAGGGGCAGCTACGCAGCAAGCCGATGGCTTCCATCACCTGGTCTGCGACGCCACGCCCCTCCACATATAAACCGTATTCGGTCTCAATCCCCAGCAGGCGGTTCACAAGTACATTATACTCGATTTTAACGCGAAGGTTCAGCACCCCCTGCCGAAATTGAACAACACGATGAGCAGGTCGGCGTCGTCCACCACGCCATCGAGGTTGAGATCTGCCGGGCTCGCGCCTGTCGCACCGAAGCGGAACAGTACCAGTAGCAGGTCGGCGTCGTCGATGCAGTCGTTTCCGTCCACATCGCCCAGTACAAGGTTCATCCGCAGGTAGGGGTCAAGCGTGTCGCCGCCGGGCAACAGTACCTCGTTGAAGGTGCGCGAAAGCGCGCCACGTGGCTTGACGCGCACGCGCCAGGCAGGCGTGTAGAAGCCGGAGTCGTCTATGAGCGACTCATCGCCTGCTTGCAGCCGCGCCCGCCACACGCCGTTTCCGTCAGCAGTGAGCGTCTTTGTCGTGCCTAACCCCGTGTTTGGGTTCGTGATTTGTACCAGTACGGGTCGGTTTGCGCCTAGCGCACCCAGATAGCCAATTAGCAGAGGTGAATCCACCTCGCGGTGAGCGAAGTGGGTACGCGTTGGGGGTAAGCTACCTTGTCGCAGTTCGAACTCGCCGTAGAAGAAGCGACCTGCCGGCGCGTTGGCAGGCAGGGTGAATGACACACTGACCTCGCCATTTGGAGGCAGATCGATTCGTCGCTGCACATCGGGCTGGAACAGTTCGCGCCACCGACGCAGCGTCGCGCCTGTTAGGAAACGATCGCCCTGCGTATACATCCAGAACTGTCCTACCAGCGGCGTGCGTGCGGTATTGCGAATAGTCAGGCGCACGAGGCGACTACCATCGTCTAAGCGCATCGACGGATTGAATCGCCACTGCACCGTCGGGCGACGGAACTGCGTCGGACCGTAGAGCCAGTAGAGTTCGTTCCAGCCCATCGATGCGCTGCTCCACTGCACGCCGACCACGTCGATTGTCCAGAGATCGTTTTGTTGTGCGCCCTGCGCGTTCACTTCGCGGATTACCTCGCCCACGAAGTAATGCTCCAGATGAGGCGGTTCGGGAATCTCGGGATAGAATACATTGTCGCGCAGCTGATTGTTCGCATCGCGCGTCTGAATCTGATACTGCGTGGTGGGCGTGAAGAAGCCGTATTTCTGATAGAGTATCGGTGCGCCGCCCGGCCCCGGTCCCGATGGGCCCGCCGCAGGTATCTGCGTAGAGGAAGCAGCGGGCGCATCTTTGGGCACATCCACCGTCTGCAGGATTTTCACGCGGTAGGCGTACTCTTTCGTCTGGTTCGAGGCATTCACCACACGGAATTGAATATAAAAGTCTTCCGATGGCGTCGGCGTGTTCATCTTGAAGCCGAAAGTACGCGACTGTCCGGGCGCGATGCGCTGCGCAGGGCTGGTCGGCTCGAATCGCAAGTTGTGTGGGATGGCGTCCCAGGGTACGTCTGGCAGGTACGCCCAGCCGGGGGGCGTAGAGGTCGCCTGCAGCACACCCGGCGTCGTGTAAATCACATGCACCTGATCTACCGACCAGCCTACATTGTTGTTCTGGACAGTCATCTGGTACTCGGTATTGGCAGGATTGATGTAGTTAATCGTAATCTGCACATTTCCCTGTGTCTGACCAGATGATATTAAGCTAAGAGCAACAAAAATCCCAAGCCAGCCTTTCCAGCGCATGCGTGTCTCCGTTGTATAGTATAGCACAGAATCTCCCCCTGCAGGGGCGTGCAGGGGGAGCGGTGCGAGAGAGGGTTGGGAAGTTTAGCAGCCGCGTCCGAAGTTGAACAGCACGATGAGCAGGTCGGCGTCGTCCACGATGCCGTCGCCGTTCACATCACCGGGAACCCCGCCTTGACC
>JAOAFW010000350.1 GCA_026416065.1 Fimbriimonadales bacterium | reverse complement strand
AGAAGTATACCTTTCAGGATGGGCAATCTGTGCGCTATCGGGCGATGGGGCGGGGAAGCGGGCAAACTTGATAACCGACTGCGCGAAACTCGCTACGCAAAGCCAACTCGCCAGGATGAACGCATAGGTACGCATATCGGGAGTGGGGGATTCGGCGCGGGGGCGACAATTCCTGCGAAAGCAAGCAGGTATAGTATGCATGATGCCCCAAGCAGTTGTATATCTTGCCGACAGTCGTGCGATGCCTGAGGTGGCGGATGAGAGTATCGCGCTGGTGGTCACCTCGCCTCCGTATTGGCACATCAAGAACTACAGCGCGCCGAATCAGATTGGGTATGGGCAGACGCTTCATGAATACCTGTACGACTTGGCGCGGGTGTGGCGTGAGTGCTGGCGCGTGCTGATGCCAGGTCGACGGCTGTGCATTAACATCGGCGACCAGTTTGCACGCGCCGTGATTTACGGACAGTACAAAGTGATTCCGCTGCATGCCGAAATCATCGCGCAGTGTGAAACGATTGGCTTCGATTATCTGGGGGCAATCATCTGGCAGAAAAAGACCACGATGCGCCCATCAGGGGGCGCGGTGGTGATGGGGTCGTTTCCTTACCCGCCCAACGGCATCGTAGAACTGGACTACGAGTATATCTTGCTGTTCCGTAAGCCAGGTAAGTCATCGCCAGTGGACGAGATAGTGCGCGAGGCGTCGGCGCTTACCCGCGACGAATGGAAGACCTACTTCAGCGGGCACTGGCAGTTCGGCGGCGAGCGGCAGGTTCAACATGAAGCGATGTTTCCAGAGGAGCTGCCTCGTCGCCTGATACGCATGTTCTCGTTCGTGGGGGAGACCGTGTTAGACCCGTTCGTCGGCAGCGGCACGACACTCAAGGTCGCGCTGGAGCTGGAGCGAAATGCTGTTGGCTATGAAGTTCAGCCAGAGTTCATCTCGCTTATCCGCCAGCGCTTCGCTTCGAACCTGCTTCTATCGGAAGCGTTGCAGGTACGCGAACGTACTATCTCGTATACCCCAGCTGAGCTTCCTGAAGGCTACACCCCCCGCATCAAGGATGCGCGTCCTTTGGTAGAGCCAGACAAGCTGCGCTTTGAACCTGACGCCACCTACAAGGTGCGCAGCGTGGAATGCACTCAGGGGACGCCACTTCTTATCACAGAGAACGGCTTGCGCCTGACGCTTTTGGGCATACAGGTTTCTGCGGATAGACTGCCGTCTGCTGTGGCATATCTCCAGCGGTATGTAGTCGGCAAGCGCGTGATTGTGCGGTTCGAGGCGCCTCCTGAAACCAACGGCGCGCCACTGCCTGCATACATCTATCTGACCAACCGTCTCTTTGTCAACCGCAAGATGATCGAAATGGGTTTGGCGCGAGCGGCGCGTGAGCAAAAACATCGTTATTACCAACGATTTATCGAAGCCGAACAGGAGGTGGTCGATGGCAAATAAGGAGTGGGTGTTGAACATCGCCTTCAATCGGTGGCAGTTCAACCGTCCAAGAT
>JAOAFW010000328.1 GCA_026416065.1 Fimbriimonadales bacterium | reverse complement strand
ATATAGCGGTTGCACTGCACGCACGGGTTGGGCGTGCGCCCGCGCCGATACTCGTGGATGAAGTCGCGGATCACCGTGTCGGCGAACACGCGGCGGAAGTTCAGCACATAGTGCGGGATGCCCAGCCGACGCGCGACACGGCGCGCAGCAAGTTGTAGCGCCCCGTGTGGGGGTTGAAGCGCGTGCGGGCATAGTGCCCTGTGGCGATGTAGTCGCAGCCCAGCTCGTCCGCCTTGCGCAGCAGGGCGTCGAACTTCACGAAGCGGTTGCACTGCACACATGGATTGGGCGTGCGCCCGCGGCGGTACTCGTGGATGAAGTCGCGGATGACAGTGTCGGCGAACACGCGGCGAAAGTTCAGCACATAGTGGGGAATGCCCAGCCGACGCGCAACGCGCCGTGCGTCCTCCACCGCGCCGAGCGAGCAGCAGCCCCCGTGCCGCGGGTCGGGGTGGGATTCCTGCCAGATTTGCATCGTGACGCCAACAACCTCATAGCCGCGCTTCATCAGAATCGCCGCCGCCACCGAACTGTCCACGCCCCCACTCATTGCGAGCAGCACCGTGCCCCGCTTGCGTGCCATTTCAATATAAGTGTACCTGATAATGGGGCTTACATAGGGTGTTTTCCCTGCCGATACAACAGGCGACAGGTATAATACCGCGCAATGGAACGGGCGACGCTACTGCTGGAGATTGGGTGCGAGGAGATACCGGCGGCGTTTATGCGCGACGCACTGGCGCAACTGAAGGAGAAGCTGGAGGCTTTGCTGCGTGAGTCCCGCCTGGAACACGGCGCCATACGTATTTTCGGCACACCACGCCGGCTGATTGCTCTGGCTTCTGAAGTCGCGCTGCAGCAAACTCCTGAAGAGCGTGTGGTGCGCGGACCTGCCAAGCGAGCCTGCCTCGACGCCCAAGGTAATCCCACCCAGGCGTTAATCGGGTTCGCTCGTTCACGGGGCGTGGAACCCCATCAGGTGCAGTTTCAGGAGACTCCTCAGGGCGAGTATGCTTTCGTGCAAGAATATGATGCTGGTCAGCCCGCTGTGCGTGTCCTCTCGGAAAGTTTGCCCAAAATGATTCTCTCGATGAGCTTCCCTAAGATGTTGCGCTGGGGGCATCGGAAGCTGCGCTTTGGGCGACCGATTCGATGGATTGTTGCCTTGCTGGGGCAGGAGTTTATTCCGTTCGAGCTGGAGGGCATCCCTTCAGGCAGACACAGTCGCGGGCATCGGTTCTTGGCGCCTGAACCGTTCGAGGTGGAGTCGCCTGAGCGATTTCTGGAGCAGTTGCGTACCGCGCATGTAATCGCCGACCCTGAGTTGCGCGCCCAAATGATTGAGGACGGCGCAAGCCGATTGGCACACATCATCAGCGCACGCCCTGTAATTGAACCCGAACTGCTGGAAGAAAATGTGTATCTGGTGGAGCAGCCTCACCTGTTGCTGGGCGGTTTCCCGGCGACCTTTTTACGTCTGCCTTCGCCCGTGCTGATCTCCGCCATGAAAAAGCACGAAAAGTTTTTCCCGGTGGTGAACATGGAGGGCAGCCTGTTGCCCCACTTTATCTCGGTTTACAATAACGGCGACCCTGACAAGGTACGCGAGGGCAACGAATGGGTACTGGTTGCCCGTTTCAATGACGCAGCATTCTTCTTTGATGAAGATCGAAAGCACCCGCTGGAGGGGTTCGTGCCCGCGCTTGGACGCATACTTTACCAGCAGAAGCTGGGCACGCTGCTGGACAAGGCGCATCGACTGGAGGCACTGATTGAGCGACTGGGTAACGCGCTGGATTGGGATGCGGTGACCCGCGCGTTGGCGCAGCGCGCCGCGCTCCTTTGCAAAGCCGATCTCGCCACGCAGATGGTGATGGAGTTCCCCGACCTGCAAGGGGTTATCGGCGCGGACTACGCGCGTCTGTCGGGTGAGGACGAGCGCGTTGCAGTGGCATTGGTCGAACATTATATGCCACGCCATGCAGGCGATCCCATCCCGGAATCGGCTCTGGGACGCGCTTTGGCGGTACTGGACCGCATCGACGCGCTGGTGGGCTATGTGGGGCTGGGCTACATGCCGAAAGGCTCTTCCGATCCGTTCGGGTTGCGCCGTGCGGCAGCGGGTGTGGTGGAAATTTTGCAGCACGAACCTGACTATCCCACACTGGCGGAGCTGGTACAGCGCGCCCATGATGCCTACCGCGAGCAGCGCGCTCCTCTTAGACCCCTGATTGCAGTGCAAGCCGACCTGCGTACTCTGTTTTACAGCCGTATTGAGGCGTTGCTGGAAGAACAAGGCGTCCGCTACGACCTTATCCGAGCGACGCTGGGCGCTGGCTGGGACGATTCGGTCTACGGCTTCATGCAACGAGCGCACCTGCTGCAACGCCATGCTGAAACCCCCGATTTCCTGCCACTGGTGCAGACCGCTACGCGCCCCGCCAATATCCTCGCTGCCGCCGAGAAGAAGGACATCAAAGCGATTGCCAGTCTGGAGCAGGTGGATGCGACACTGTTTGAGCACGAAACAGAGAATACACTGTTCGACGCGCTTATCCATGCAACGCCGCGTCTCGAGGGACTGTATTATCAGCACGACTATGAGGCAATTTATCAGGAGCTCCTCGCACTCTCGCCTGCAGTTAACGCGCTCTTCGATGCCGTGATGGTGATGACCGATGACGTGGCGCGTCGTCAGAACCGCCTCAACCTGCTTGCCTGCGCGAATCGGCTCTATCTCGCTTTAGCAGACTTCACACAGGTGGTGCAGGAATAGTTTGCGACCGCGTTGGCGTCAGGGGTACGACGGCGGGAACGCCGTCGTACCGTGAAGCAGTATTAGCGTCCAGCTTTCATGCGCAACACCGCTTCGTAGCGCGCGTTGACCACATTCCAGTCGATTGCCTGGATGAACGCGTCGATATAGCGTGCGCGCGCCGTCTGGAAGTCCAGATAGTAGGCATGCTCGTATACGTCCATCGCCAACAGCACAGTGCAGTTCCACATATGGAACGTGTTCTGCGCGTCGCCGATGTAGTTGAACAGGCTGCCGTCGTCGTGGTCGTAGGCAAGCCACACCCAGCCACGACCGCCCATGCCCGTGCCCTTTAGATCCTCCAGCCAGCGTTCGTAGGAGCCGAAATAACGGGCGAGCGCAGCGCGCAGCTCACTGCTCGGCTCGGAGCCGCCGCCACCGATGTTCTCAAAGTACAGCTCGTGGTTCTTGTAGCCGCCGTAGGCAAAGGTGTAGTCGACCTTCAGCGAGCGAATCAGGCTATAGCTCTGGTTGCCCTTGCTGAAGTCTTCGGAGGTGAGTTGCGCCAGTGCGCGGCGAATCTCGTTCGTCTTGTTCACATATCCCTGATAGAGCTTGTAGTGTTCCTCGTGTGTCTTGCGCGAGATGCCGAATTTCTCGGTCTGGAACACTTTCTCAGGGAGCGGTTTCGCCGTTACCTCAACGACCTGAATCTCAGCCATAGTGGATACCCTCCTGTTAGTTGGAATAGCCAGCGCGTGGGGAACAAGTGCAGCCAGCGCGGTGGTCGCCGCCGCATGCTGCAAGAATTCCCGACGCGAAAGGCGTTTCGCGCTCATAACGGCGGGATTATACCCCGTATTATCGCCGGTTGTTGCTTATCTATCCATGCGTACCACGTCCGCGTAGGTTTCGCGTTCCACAATCACGCGCACCGTGCCGTCGCGCACCGCTACCATCGCAGGGCGTGGGTAGCGATTGTACTGACTGCTCATCGAGTAGGCATATGCCCCCGTTGTGAGTACGGCAATCACATCGCCCAGCTGAGTAGCGGGGAGCAGCGCGCAGTCGATGACCGGGTCGGTCTCACAGTGTTTGCCCAGAATGCGATAGGGGTGGTCGTGTGGTTCAGCCCGGCGATTGACATGCACGGCGGTATAACGCGCACCGTACATTTGTGGACGAGGATTGTCGGATACACCGCCATCTACAATGATGTACTCGCGCGGCAGGTTGGGGTTGTCGTGGGGCACTTGCTTGACTGCACCTACCCGATAGAGGGTAATCCCCGCTTCTGCGATGAGTGAGCGTCCCGGCTCGATGCCCAGCGCTGGCTCGGGATAGTGATGTTGCTGGCACGCCTCGCGCAGGGCGTTGACCAGCGTTTGCGCATATTCCTGAACCGATGGCGGCTGGTCTTCGGGCGTATAGCACACTGCCAGTCCCCCGCCGATATTGAGCAGCGGCGCGACATAGCCGTACCGCTCGCGCATGTGCTGGGCGAACGCCACCATTGCGTGCGTCGCCGCTGCGAACGCGCTGAGGTCACTAATCTGCGAACCGATGTGGCAGTGGAAACCGCGCAGCACAAACGCCGAGTCGTTCAAAACCCTTTCCACCGCCCGTTCCGCGTCGCCGTTGAGCAGATGAAATCCGAACTTACTGTCGCGCTGTCCCGTGCGGATCAGCGGGTGGGTATTCGCCTCCACTTCCGGGGCGATCCGGAGCACTATCGGGGGCGATGGACAGAAGCGTTTCAGGCGTTCGAGTTCCTCGAGGTTGTCGACGACGATGGTGCCCACGCCCGCCTCCACCGCCATTTGCAACTCGTCATCGGTTTTATACACCCCGTGCAGGTGGAGCCGTGTGGGGGGGAAGCCAGCCTGCAGCGCGGTGTAGAGTTCACCTCCCGAAGCGACGTCGAGCCCCAGTCCTTCCTCGTCGATGATCTGACAAAGAGCGCGGTTCAAGGCGGCTTTGCTTGCATATACAATCTCTGTATCGGGCTTTAGTTGCTCAAACGCCGCGCGATAGTCGCGGCAGCGTGCGCGAAAAGCGTCCTCGTCCAAAACATAGAGCGGCGTGCCGAACTGCTGCGCCAGCTCCAGCGCGTCGCAACCGCCAATCTCCAGGCGTCCCTGAGCGTTGATTTTCTGCGTACCCAGCAACATCGGCGGGGGAGTATACCCACAAACACTTCGGGACGGTCTCTAACCAAACCTTAACCGCGGAACCTGTACCCTTTAGGGCAGAGGTGAGAGGAATGACGCGCCGTGTGCAGGGTTTCACGCTCATCGAGCTGTTGGTCGTTGTCGCGATTATCGCCATTCTGGCGGCGATTCTGTTCCCCGTATTCGCTCAGGCACGGGAGAGCGGGCGCAGTGCGAGCTGCCTGAGCAACCTGCGCCAGTTCGCCTTAGCCACGCTGCAATATGTGCAGGACTACGACGAGGTGTTCCCCCAGAGCGTCTACAGTATGGACAGTGTGATTCTGCTGCCCGCCACGAACGACCGCGTGTTCACCGTGTTCGACGCTGTAATGCCCTACATGAAAAACAGCGACATTATCGTGTGCCCTTCCAATCGTCCGGGGATTGATTGGCAGGCGATTCTGGCGACGATAGGGCTGCGTACTTCGGGCAACTTCCGCTACGGCTCGTATGCCTACAACTTCGCGCTGTTCCAGGACCCGTCGCTGCCGCCGGGCTTGTGGCAGGACGACCCGGTCGTGCCGATGGCAGCGCTCCAGGAGCCGGTGAACACGATTATGTTCTTCGACTCGGTCTATAAACATCCCAGCGCGCCGCTGATTGATCCTATCTGCCCGCGCCCGATGTTCATCTTCCACTGGTCAACTTTCCCGGGCGATCCGCGCCACAAAAACGGCATCAACATCAACTTCGCCGACGGGCACGCGAAGTGGTATCACCGCTACGGGAAAATCCTGGGCAAGTCGCTCGACGGCAACCGCGAAGTGGACACCTACACGCTGCCGTGCGACCTGTCGGGCGTACCGGGTGGCGAAGCGAATACATAGACAGGCGCAAATGCCCCCTCGGGACGACGGCGTCCTCACCGTCGCGTTCTGACTGGGGTGTCCAGACGCACAGCGAAGATATTGTCGTACCGTAGCGTCGGTGTCTCGCCGACGACAACTCCTTGACGGCTAAAGCCGTTCCTGTGCATACAAAGCCCGCCTACGCGAGGTTTTTTCAGCCCTGCGCAGGCAGGGCTTCGTTTGTCTGGGCACGGCTTTAGCCGTATCCATCCTGATACCAATCGCTATTTCAAGCGACGCAGTTCGTCAGCGAGACGCTGACGCTACGGACGCACCGCGCGTAGCGTCGGCGTCCCGCCGACGACATCACGGCGTTTGCTCTGACGATTGGTATAATACAACACGACTGAAGTCGCCCCCACACAAACCAACCCCCGCCTGCGCGGGGTTTCAGAGGGCTGCGTAGGGGCGCGCCCCCGTGCGCGCCCTGACCAAAGGAATCGCCTCGCCCTGTGCAGGCAGGGCTTTGTTGAAGCAGGCACAGAATGCGCTCCCACGCAGACGACAAACCCTGCACTCGCCCATCACCACCAGCGCCCACATAGGCGGCTCCTCGTCGGGATACTGCAACTCAAGACGCAAATCGAAAAGCATGGTTACGACAATCCCGACGCACGGATAATGTCCCACGCGCGCTTCCAAATCTGCTCAGCCTTCTCGGGAAAAAGCAAATAGAGGTGGACACGAACCTCCCTGCCCACCTCATCCGAGTGGGAATGCCCCCTCAAGACCATTTCCCGAAGAAACAGCACGCATACTTCAAGGTAGTCTTGCTCCGTTCGAGCCTCACTCAGCATGTCCATCACCGTCTTGTAGAGGGCAAACTCGTCCAGAGTCCACCCGTGCGCGACTACCTGTTCTCCGAGCACGAGCATAGGACGACCTTCCGAATCGCAACGCTCCACAAGCCCTATTGCACCTGTCTCTTATACACATCT
>JAOAFW010000324.1 GCA_026416065.1 Fimbriimonadales bacterium | reverse complement strand
CGAGATTTCGCTGCCCAGCCAGGCGTTCAGCCTGCCCCGCACGATGTTCACGCCCGTACCGAACAGGCGGATGCCAATCAGCCCGCCCAGCAGCCACAAGAACAGGTGCGCGTTCGAGCGGGGAACCAGCACCTCGTCGATAAGAATCTTGGTCAGATACGGCGGGGTCAGCTCCACCGCTGCGGTGATAATCGCCAAGAAGGTGGAGAGCCACATGTATTTCCAGTAGGGGCGCACCAGTCTCATCAGGCGTACCAGCACCTGCCCCTGCGAGCGGCACGCGGGACACGACACGCTGTCTTCAGGGATGGGGCGACCGCACTTTTCGCACACGAGCTGCTTGTGCTCGAACGGCGGCGGCTCCTCGTCCTTGAGCATCGCCTCCAGGCGCATGCGGGCTTGCCCGAACAGGTAGCCCAGCGCGCTGCTGTAGCGTATCAGCTCGATCACGCGCCCGTCCTTGAGCCGCGCCTCCAACGCCGACGCGCCTACCAGCTGCGTGGTGCGCACCTGCTCTACCTCGTTTAGGGGAATCGCGAGGTGAATTGAGACATACGGCGCGGTTCCGTTGGCATGTGCTGTGCCGTTGGCGTAGGCGGCGCCGTTCTGACTGTGGTTCTTGCGCAGCCAGGGCAGGCGCGCGCCGGTGCTGGTCTCAACGGGCGTGTGGTCAACTCGTAAAGTGAGCAGGGTGTCGTCCGCCAGAACGAGCCAGCTTTCGCCGAAACGCCCCTCTGGCGATAGGTCGGACGCTAAAGCGAACTCGATGCTCGCGTTGCCCATCCTTTGCTCGACGGCGGCGCGTACAAATTCGGGCAGCCGTCGGTGCGGCGTGTCCATACCGCCGTATTATACCTGAATTAATGATTAAGAAGGGGTAAAGTCGGCAGCGAAGTGGCAGGAATTGTCGATGTGGGCCTGTATCTGGTAAATAGGTTGTTTCTGCAGGAGGTGAAATGAAGTGCGCCGATATTGGGGTGGCTGGACACTGATAGAGGTGCTGGTGGTCGTGGTGATTATTCTGGTGCTGGCGGGGCTAATCTACGCCGTGGGGGCGTATGCGATTGACCGCTCGCGTCAGACGCAGTGCGTCTCCAACTTGCGACAGATTGGGATAGCGCTTTTGCAATATATGGAAGACCACAAGCAAGCCGACTGGGAGACGGAAGTCGGCGGTTATACAGGCATAGAAGCCCCCCAAGAGCGCGATAGACTGGTCGCGCGATGGGGGTTTCCAAGAAACTTATATCAGCTCTACGAAGCGGGATACCTAAAAGATGAACGACTGCTTCAGTGTTCGGTGAGTAAGCATCGTAGCGATGTTGATTACAACTACACATATCCCGCGCTGCTGATACGAATGCCCCCGCATCGCCAAGGACAAGTCAACACTTGGGAGGACAGAATATGGGTGTTGCAGCAAAGGAAAATGGACTATCCTGTCGTGACGGATACCAACCATAACAACTGGGCTAACAGCTATGCTCCTAATCATACCGTTCTCTGGCTCGTGCTGCGTATGGATGGTCGCGCGGATAGGAAAAAGGTCACACTGTCTGACCTTGCTCTGGGTGGATTAAGACTTTGAGCTATCCACGTCGTTGCATGTCGCTGCGGCAGGAATTCGCACATCAAGCGTAAATTTAGAGCAGACGATTGCTATGTTCACTGTAGGACAGATACTTGCGCTTGGGGGCATACCACTGGATGCTCCCTCAACCTGTGTGCATGAGAGGGGGTAGTATGACGATGAGGCTTGCAACCTTTTGGTTTGATAAGGTAGTAGCAATCCGAGCAGGGCTACTTCTCCTAATATGTTTGGGGGCGGGATGCTCTTCCCGACAGAACTCGCCCCCGACTATTCAGGTTCGTGGGGTTCAGCATGGCAATGAATTTCCTGCTGGAAGCACCGTTCGCCCTCAAGTCAAGATACTCAGTACCTCTCCTGTCAAGGTAGACGCTGAGCTGAACGACGCACCATACGTCCCTGACACTCCCATCATGGAGCCTGGTTACTATAACCTGAAGATTCACGCCAAGACAAAGGGAGCCATGAGTAGTTTCAAGAACTTGGAGTTTTGGATTCTACTTCCTGTTGAAGCGCATCTGTTGAAGTGGTCATACCGCCCCCGAAGCAACGAGTATGCTGATTTGGACGCTCAGTTTTACGTTTCGAGTCGCGTCTATCCAATCGGAAGGCTGGAGTTCAGTGAATGCCGATTGCAACTATGGATAACCACGAACACAGGCGTTCGCGAACTGCTCCTTGACCCTCATAATGTGGTTTTCCTAAAGGACCGCGCGACTCGACAGATTCAGGCGGCGCTGCTTACCTTCAAGGCGTCGCATACCGCTCGCAAAGTGCCTGCAGGCAGGGTGTTGCAGGATGCCCCACATCTTCCCCGTCTGAGAGGGGCGGTCTGGTACAGAGGCTGGCTCTCGCGATTCAGTGAGCCAATATCTTTGAAAAGCCAGAGTAACCTCTCACTGCTTCGAAAAATTGACGAGCGGTTTGTTCCTGCGATGAAGGTGGGAGCTCCTTAGGGCGTGTATGTGAAGTACCGCTGAAAGTTTTCCTGAGTGCTGAACGGGCTGACTAATACCAAGCCTGCGCGGGGTTTCGCAGTCTGCGTAGGCGGACTTGGTTTGTATGGGTGCGAGTTCACTCGCAGAGATTTTTGAAGTGAGACTTCCCGTACACGCTCTGGGAGATAATCGGTATAATCCTGCTATGCGGCGCGACGGTCGGAATGGGCAGAACGGGCAGGCGACTCAGGGCGTGTGGCAATATTCCCCCGCGCCTGAAGCCCGCGATATTGTGAAAATCCAGCCTCGCTACGAACTGTTCATCAACGGCGAGTTCGTAGCGCCCCACAGCGGCTGCTATTTCGAGACGGTCAACCCTGCCAGCGAGGAGACGCTCGCCGAAGTCGCCTATGCCGATGCCGACGACATCGACCGCGCGGTTCAGGCAGCCCGACGCGCCTACGAGAAGGTCTGGAGCAAGCTGCCCGGCAAAGAGCGCGCGAAGTATCTGTTCCGCATCGCCCGAATCCTGCAGGAACGCTCGCGTGAGTTCGCCGTGCTGGAGAGTTTAGATGGGGGCAAGCCGATTCGCGAGTCGCGCGATGTGGATATCCCGCTCGCGGCAGCGCACTTTTTCTATCA
>JAOAFW010000313.1 GCA_026416065.1 Fimbriimonadales bacterium | reverse complement strand
CCTCGTGGCGGCGACGAACCGCAACCTGCAGGAAGCCGTCGACGCAGGAACCTTCCGTAGCGACCTGTTCTACCGCCTGCAGGTAGTGCATATCCATCTCCCGCCCCTGCGCGAGCGACTTGAGGACATCCCCCTGCTGGCGAACCACTTCCTCAAAAAGTTCGCCGAGGAGAACGGACGCGCCCTGCGCGAGATCAGCCCTGAAGCGATGCACCTGCTGCAGAACGCTTGCTGGAAGGGCAACGTGCGCGAACTGGAAAATGTGATCGAATCGGCAGTGGTGCTGTCCCCGCCCGACGCGACCACGCTGCTGCCCGAGCATCTGCCCCCCACCCTGCGCCTGTAGCATGGTACAATTTCCTTGATGCTACCCGACAAACTCCGCGCGAAACTGAGCGAGACCCTTGCGAAATTGCCTGAAGTGGAAGCGCAGCTCGCTGACCCCGCCGTGCTGAGCGACCCCAGCGCGCTGCAACGACTGGGCAAACAGCACGCCGAACTGACCGAACTGCGCGACCTCTACACCCGCTACCAACACGCAGAGGCGCAACTGCGCGAGGCAGAGCAAATTATCGAATCGGGTGAAGACTCGGATCTCCTCGAACTGGCGCAAGAGGAACGTGAATTCTCCCAGAAACTGCGTGAGGAGTACGGACGCGCCCTCACCGCACGCCTGCTGCCGCGCGACCCCAACGATGAGAAAAACGTGATTATTGAAATCCGCCCCGCCGCCGGCGGCGAAGAAGCCGCCCTCTTTGCAGGCGACCTCGCCCGCATGTACCTGCGCTTCGCCGAACGCAAGGGCTGGAGATACGAACTCATGGACGCCGAACCAAGCGACCTCGGCGGCTACAAATATATCGTGTTCAGCATTCAAGGCGACGGCGCGTATAGCCAACTCAAGCACGAATCGGGCGTCCATCGCGTGCAGCGCGTGCCCGTCACCGAGAGCGGGGGACGCATTCACACCTCCACCGCCACTGTCGCCGTGCTACCCGAAGCCGAAGAGGTCGATGTGCAAATCAACCCGCAAGACCTCGTGATTGAGACCTTCCGCTCCTCAGGTCCGGGCGGGCAACATATGCAGAAGAACGAAACCGCCGTGCGCATCATTCATAAGCCGACGGGACTGGTGGTCTCCTGTCAGGATGAGCGTTCGCAGCTGCAGAACCGCGAGCGGGCGATGCGAATCCTGCGCACGCGCCTGTATGAACTGGAGCAGGAACGGCTCCGCGCCGAGCGCGACCAGCAACGCCGCTCGCAAATCGGCACGGGCGAACGCAGCGAGAAAATCCGCACCTACAACTTCCCCGACCAGCGCGTAACCGACCACCGCATCGGGCTGACCCTGCACGACATTCAGGGCATCCTCGACGGCGACATTCAGCCGTTCATCGATGCGCTGCAAGCCGAAGAGCAGGCGCGTAAGTTGGAGGCGCTGGAGATCGGCTGAACAAGCAACAGGGGTATACTTTTCTACGGTGAAAGCCATGATACAGATACAAGTACCCGAATCGTTGAGGGCGACTTTGGAGGCTGCTGGGTACTACGACGAGACGCTGCAGAACGAAAGCCAATGTGCCCTTGCGGCGTTGCTGTATGCGCGCGGCGTGCTGTCATTAGGACAAGCCGCGAAACTGGCGCGCTTACCCCTGCGCGATTTTATCCACTACCTGGGAAGCTTGCAGATTCCTGCTATTCAGTACCCTCCCTCAGAGTTAGCGCACGACCTGGAGTCCATCGAATGGCAGAGGAGCAAAAAGTAAGCGCGTCAGTAGATGCCTCGTTCCTAATCGCGCTGGAATGGCTTGGATTATTGAAGACGCTGCATACGGTTTACTCAGTCGTCTTTGTCGCCGACGCTGTATGGCAGGAGTTCACTGAAGGTGCGAGCGAAGACGCTGTGCATCTCATAGGCTCGCTGGATGTTGTTGTCCGTGCAAGCGTCAAGAGCCTGCAAATGGTGAGCGCGCTTGCGACTTTTATGGATATTGGCGAAGCGGAGACTTTAGTGATTGCCATAGAAAACCAAGCTGCGTTGGTGTTGATGGACGACCTGAGAGGGCGTAAAGCTGCGCAGCGACTGGGATTGCGCACCCGAGGCGTGTTGGGACATTTACTGCTACTGAAGCAGCAACGGATTATTGAGTCTGTATCTGACAAAATTGAGACTCTGCGCCAGCATGGCTTTTACCTCGCTGACGCGCTTGTGGAAGAAGTCTTGCGCGTTGCGGGCGAGCGCTAACCCCTCAGTCGCTGGATAGATGCCACACTCTGCGGATTCTCCAGCGCGCTCAGGTCGCCCGTCGGCTCGCCCAGATAGGCGGCGCGTATCACGCGGCGCATAATCTTGGCGTTGCGCGTCTTGGGCAGGTCGGGCACCGCGTACACCGCCTTGGGCTTGAGGGGCTTGCCCATCCGCTCCGCCACGAGATTTAAAAGTTCCTGCGCCAGCGCGTCGCTCCACTCATTGCCGGGCTTCAGCACCACGAAGGCGACTGCCTCTTGCCCCTTGATTTCGTAGGGCACGCCGATGACGCCCGCCTCGCTCACGGCGGGATGCTCCACCAGCACGCTCTCGATTTCGGCAGGTCCGACTCGCTTGCCCGCGATTTTGAGCGTGTCGTCCGCCCGTCCCAGAATGTACCAGAAGCCGTCCGCGTCAATCAGGCTCAGGTCGCCGTGATACCAGATGTTTTCAAAGCGGCTCCAGTAGGTTTCGAGGTAGCGTTCCGTGTCGCGCCAGAAGCCGCGCGTCATGCCGGGGTTCACATTTCGCACGCAGAGTAAGCCGACTTCGCCGCGCACAGGTTCGCCCTGCTCGCTCAGCACTTCGGCGTCGACGCCGGGCGCGACGGTATTGAAACTGCAGGGCTTGAGCGGGCGCAGCACGGTGCAGCCGAGTATTCCGCCCGAAATCTCCGTGCCGCCAGAGTAGTTGATAATGGGCGCGCGATTCTTGCCCACATGTTGCAGCGTCCACAGCCACGGTTCGGGGTTCCACGGCTCGCCCGTAGAGCCAAGTAGGCGCAGGCTGGGCATGGCGTGGCGGTCGGCGTAGTCGCTGCTTTCGCGC
>JAOAFW010000236.1 GCA_026416065.1 Fimbriimonadales bacterium | reverse complement strand
ATCTCACGCCGGAGTCGGGCAGCCAGGCAAACCGATCCCCGAACTGATAGCCCGAAAAGTTAGGGCTGGACCCCAGCATCAGCACGCCCGCCATGCCCAGCGTGATGAGGGTAATCGTGAGGGCGACGGCGCGGGCGATTAGGTCCTGTCCTTTGGGCACAAACAAGAGCAGGAGCGCCCCAATCAGAGGCGTCCAGAGCGTCCAGCTCAGCGCCAGCGTTGTCCAATCCATGACGCGAGGAATTGTACCTGATGAGAAGATACCCTCGAGGCTGTGAACCTGAAGCCTTCCAAGCAGCGCATTCGGGGCAGCAAACTCGCTATGGCAAGTGGCGCGGCGGATGGGAAGGGCGGTTGCACCGTGTCGCCTGCGGTCAGCGTTTGTCGTTGACAATACGCCGCGCCGTAGACCGCCTTCGCATCGGGCGCAGGCTCGCGGTACACCTCCAGTGTGCGCGCCTTGAGGTTCAGGATCCAGTATTCGGGGACGCCCGCCTGCGCATAGAGACTGCCTTTGATTTCAGCGTGCGGCTCATAAATTCATTATACGGACGTGAGTTATCCTCCACAAAACGCCTCCCACACCGCCTTGTGTTGCGTCGCCAGAAAGAGCATCTCGCGATTGTGCGTATGCGACACCTGCCCGACCTTCTCGCCGCGCGGGTTGTGGATGCCGATCAGCGCGCCCACATACCGCTTGTAGGGACGCTCGAAGCACGCCACATAGCCCCACTCGCACAGCAGCGACTCCAAATCCTCACGACTCAGGTAGCCCTCGTTATTGAAGGAGACCAGCAGGTGCGGGGCGCGGATGACGCTGATGAGCTGCGCCATCGCCTGGTGCGCCTGCGTGCGCTGATTGAAGGGACTTCTGCGCTGTTGCACATCCACACGCTTGCACGCCACGCCGTAGGTCTCTGGCTTGTCCCACCGCACCAGCGTCTCCCACACATGGTAGTTGCCCAAGTAGGAATGCTGATTGTAGGGCGGGTCTAAGTAGAACAGGTCGGCTTCCAGTGCGCTTGCCAGTTCCAGCGCGTCGGCGTGGTGCGCTTTGCCTGCTCCTTTCAGCAGGGGCGGGGACTGCAGGTTCAGCGGGGTGTGGGCGCGCGGCGCCCACTGCTTCAAATACGCCATCTGCAAGCCCGTGGTGGAGTCGACTTTATCCGCCGCGAGCATCAGACTGGTGAGCAAAATCGCGCGGAGCAGTGGGTCGTGGTAGGTTTCAATCGCCTCGCGGATGGCTTCGATGCGCGCGCCGTTTTCAGGGCGGAAGTAGCGGGCTTGCTCGCAATAGGTCTCGGTGAACCAGCCGCGCACGGGGGGCAGCTGCATCAGCGTCTCCAGTATCGGTTGGATGCATTCCGGTGGATAATCATCGCGGTCGGCTTCCACGAGGGCTTGAGCCAGCACATAGGCGTAGGTCGCGTAGTCGTTCGCATGCACGAAGTAGCCCTGTGCTTTGAGCGCGTGCGCCACGCGCGCGCTGCCCGAAAACAGGTCGACAACGGTGCGGATGGGCGCATGGGCGTGAACCCGTTGCACAACACCCGTAATCCAGCCAATCAGTGCGCGTTTGGAACCAAGATACTTAATCATCCGGGGTGGCGAGTCAACCAAGCAGGAGTTTACCCAATTGTGGTGAATTGTCACTGCGGGTGAATAGTGATGCAGCGACCCGTATCGGTTACGATAATCGGCGCAGTTGGCGTAATCTGGGGAGGGCTTGTTCTGCTGATAGGGATTCCCCTCCTGATTAGTTTGGTCATTGACCCAACCGCGCTTATTGAGCGGATCGCGGCTTCTTCTGGTGCGCAACTCCCTGTGGAATATCGCGAACTGTTGCAGTCGCCTGGTGAGCGGTTGTTGATTGTTCTTTTGAACATTGTACCGTTAGGGATACATGGGGTGCTACTTGTGGGCGCGTGGAAACTGCTGGCGTTGCAGGAACAAGGACGCCGGCTAATGCTCCTCTTTGCCATAGCCTATGTTGCGTGGCAGGGCGTGAACTTCGTTTTAGACCGTGCCTTTTATGCGCCCATCCGCGAACAGCACCAGATTCAGATACCGAAAGACAGAAAAAGAGGTATACCCATACCTCTGGACTACATGTATCTGTTGGCAGTCTTTTATTTTCTGACCCGTCCTTCGATTAAGGGAGTGATGGTGGATTCTAACAAGTGAAAGAGATGCGCGCTCATGGATGGCGGTGGACTTCGTGTTCATCCGCCGATTTGAAGCGTTTCTGGAAGGATTGCTACACTTCCCCAATCTGCGCTGCAAGCGCGTTCAGGATCCGCCGACGATAATCGAGATAGGAGTCCTTCTCGCGCGTGTAGTAGACATGGTTCGTGAGCAGGATGACCGCCATCTCGATCTGTGGGTCAAACAGTAGCACGGTACCTGTGAAGCCAGAATGCCCCACGCAGCGCGGTGGGAACAGGTCGCCGCGCGGAAGCATCGGGTTCGGATAGGCGAACAGCCCTGTGGTGTGCATACTCGGTGGCTGGTTGCTTATCTGCGCCTGGGGGGTTAGCAATAATTGGATGGCGTAGTACGACAGCAGTGGTCGCCCGCCGCTCAGCACCATCCGCGCGTAGCGAATCA
>JAOAFW010000169.1 GCA_026416065.1 Fimbriimonadales bacterium | reverse complement strand
GGAGCAACTGCTGACGAAGTTCCGTGAGCAGGTGTTCACGGAGCGGAATCGGGTCTTCTTCGAAAAAAGCGACCTGCCGAAGCGGAGGGACTAACTCGGTATAATCCCTTTTGTGGTTGTAGAGCGTTCGGAACAGGATATTCGCAGGGCGAAGCGGCTGGGCAAGCTGGGGTATCTGCTGGCGCGCGGGCTGGGGCGCACGGTACGCCTGTATGTAGAGGGCTGGGAGCCGATTGAGCAACACCTGCGCGAGGGCACAGGCGCGGTGATGGTCTCGTGGCACGGGCGCACGCTGATTCCCGCGAACTTTATGAAGGGGTTGGGTATTCTGGCGATGATCTCCCTCTCGCGTGACGGCGACATCCAAAACGAGATTTTCACGCAGTTCGGCTTCCGCACGCTGCGCGGCTCGACCAGTCGGGGCGGGGTGCGCGCCGCGCTGGAGGCGGCGCGCGAAGGGAAAAAAGGCGCGGTATTAGCCTTCACGCCCGATGGACCCCGGGGACCCAGTGGCAAGTTCCAACCCGGCGCGCTGCTGATTGCCCAGAAAGCGGGCGTGCCCATCTATCCTGCGGGCATTGGCGCGTATCCACGCATCCTGCTGCCCACCTGGGATCGCTACCTGATTCCTCTGCCCTTCGCACGGGGTGCGTTCCTCATTGGGCAGCCCGTATGGGTTCCCGAAAACGCCGATAAAGACGATTTCGCTCGCCTCGCGGAGCAGCTGGAGCATACGATTCACGAGTTAGAAGCGCGCGCCGAGGCGATTGCGCGGGGGGCGAAACCGTGACGCGGCTCATCTATAATCTGTTTATCTGGATGACTGCGCCCGCGTGGATGACCTATTTACTTATCCGCTTTCTGGATCCCACGCGGCGCGAGCGGTGGCAAGAACGCTTCGGCTTTGTGCCTGTGCCCCCACCGCAGGGCAAACCCCGTATCTGGATCCACTGCGTATCTGTGGGCGAGACGCTCGCCGCGCAACCTGTCGTCAAACTTCTGCGCCAAGAGCTCCCCGACTATGAGATTGTGTTCAGTACTACCACACCGACAGGACAGCAAACCGCGCAAAGCTCTCTGCGTGACTATGTGGACTACTTCATTTACTTTCCGCTGGATTTGCCCTTCGCTGTGAGGCGCGTGCTGGGGCGCGTGCAGCCGCGCGTGCTGATTCTGTTTGAGACCGAGTTGTGGTTGAACCTGCTATGGGCACAGAAATGTCGTGGCGGGCGCGTATTGATACTGAACGGGCGAATCAGCGACCGCACGGCGCAGCGTGCGCCCAAATCACGCCCGATTTATACCTACATGCTGCGCTGCGTGGATTTCATCTGTGCGCAGTCGCCCACTGACGCCGCGCGTTTCATCGCGTTGGGCGCGTCGCCCTCGCGGGTCGAGGTGTGCGGCAACACGAAGTTCGATCAGGCGTTGGGCGCGTTAGATCGTAGCGCGGACGAATGGCAGCGCGAGTTATCGTTGCCTGAGGGTGCACCCGTGATTGTAGTGGGTAGCACACGCGCGCCTGAAGAGGAGCAACTCATCGCTGACGCCTATCAGCGGGTGCTGCGGTCGCTGCCTGAAACCTGTCTCGTGCTGGCGCCGCGCCATCTGGAGCGCGTGGCGGAGGTGGAACGCCTGCTGCAGTCGCGCGGCTGGCGCACCTATCGGCGCAGTCAGCTGCCTCTGACGGATGGTCAGCACGCGCAGGTGGTGATTCTGGATACTTTCGGCGAGCTGGCGAGCCTGTACAGCACAGCGGATGTGACTATCGTGGGCGGGGCGTTCGCCCCGTTGGGCGGGCAGAACCTGTTTCAACCCCTTGCCCACGGCAAGCCCGTGTTTTTCGGTCCGCACACGCACAATTTCCGCGACATCGCGCATCTGGCGAAAGCATCGGGCGTCGGCTTCGAGGTGCGAACCGCCGAGCAGCTCGCTGAAGGCATGTTGCGCCTGCTGCACGACCCCAAACAGCGCGAACAGATTGCCCAACAGGCAGGGGAACTAATCAAAAAGCATCAGGGCGCGGCGCAGCGGTGCGTGGAGCATGTGAAGCGATGGCTTCAAGCGCGTTAGTGCTTGCTCTCTAACTTCGCCTGCCCGTTCGTGCGGCGGGTCATGGTATCCGATTGCAGGAACTGCCTCGCCGCAGGGTCTTTTTTCAGGTAGGCGTCCCAAAACGCCAGCGACGTCGTTTTCACATACATCACATGGGTGGGGTTCTCGGGTCCAGAGTTGCGGAACGCGCCGGCTCGCACGCCAGCAATCCCGCCGAAACCGTGCCACGCGCCCTCAATCACCAGCAGGTACTTCTCCTTGCTACGGGCGTACTTCCACGGATCAAGCCGCCATTCCCATTTCTCACCCATAAGTCCTCGATCGTTCGTGCCTGTAATGACCATAAACGGGCGTGTAAGCGTCTGCCAAGACTGGGCATCCAACCCGCCCATCTGCCTGCCAATCCCCTGCGGCGATACAAGCAGAAACGCCACGGGACGCTTATCCGCATGACTCTTGCGCATGCCGTTGCTGACGCTGGTCGCGCCCGCCAGAAGCTGCGAAGTGTGCGCCCCAAATGAGTGCCCGCCCACGCCAATCGACTTGCGGTTCAGCCTGCCCTTGAGTTCAGGAACCTTCGCTTCTATCTCGTCCAGCGAGTCGAGGATGAAGCTAATATCCTGCGGACGGCTGTCCCAGTCCCGAAAAATGCCCGGGCTGAGCCCCTGTCGCCCCGTTATTGCGATGGAGTCCGAGTGGTTTGGCTGAATGCAAATATAGCCGTGGCTCGCCCAGTAGCGTATCAGGGGCTGGTACAGGTCTTTTGTGCCTGTTGCGCCGTGCGACCACACGATGATTGGGAACGAGCCTTTCGCGTCTGGGTAGGTGATGCGCAGTTGCAGGTCTTTGTTGCGCTTGGCGTCGCGCAGCGTAAGATTGGAAACGGCGCGCACGGCGTAGGCTCCGTCATTCGGTTTGTACGCCCAGTCGAGCTGGGATGGCTTCTCGGACTGCGCCAGCAGATTCACTCCGAGTGATAGACTCACTGCACCGAATCCCAAGGCGGTTGCAATCATCGACGGGCGATTCACAGGCTCTACCTCCACAAGGAATGGACGCCGCTTACTGGAGGATGTTCACACCGCCGGAATCAGGTACACTGTAGGCGAGGGAGATGGAAGATGAACTTTTTTGACAATCCGTTCTCAACTACGGGCATCGCGATTATTCTGTTCGTGATTGTGGTCTTGCGGGCTGCGCTGCGCGTGCTGCCTGAGTGGGAGCGCGCCGTCGTGCTGCGACTGGGGCGGTTCCAAGCAGTGAAAGGGCCGGGCATTATCTTTCTAATCCCTATCATTGACACGGCACGTATCGTGGACACGCGCATCGTGACGATGAATGTGCCCCGACAGGAAGCGATTACCAGCGATAACGTGTCGGTGAGCGTGGACGCGGTGGTGCTGTTCAAAGTGATGGATCCGCGCGACGCGGTGGTACAGATTACTGACTATATCCAGACCGCCAGCCTGATTGCGCAGACCACATTGCGCAGCGTGATTGGTCAAGCCGAGCTGGACGACCTGTTGGCAAGACGCGAGAAGATTAATCAACAGCTCCAGTCGATTATCGACGAGCAGACGGAGGCGTTCGGCGTGAAGGTGACGAATGTGGAGGTGCGCGATGTGATTCTGCCGGAGGAGATGAAGCGTGCGCTGGCGCGTCAGGCGGAGAGCGAGCGCGAGCGTCGCGCAAAGATTATCGCCGCAGAGGGCGAGTACCAAGCCGCCGAGAAACTGGTGCAAGCCGCGCAGATGATTGCGCAGCAGCCCTCCGCGCTGCAGCTGCGCTACCTGCAAACGCTGGCGGAAATCACAGGCGAGCGCAACACGACTGTTGTATTCCCTATTCCGATGGAACTTATCCGCCCGCTGATGGACGGCACACTGCAACACCCTGCACCCCAAACGCCGTCTAAATCCTGAGCCAATTGCTTGATAACGCGGGAACCTTAGATGTGCTATAATTTGCCATATACCATGGCTATCATCCATACCCTAACGAGGAGCGAACTATGAACTGGGAGCAAGCCTATCGCGAGCTGTTGAAGCAGTATAACCAGGTAAAAACGGAGTATGAGCGCGCCGTCCAGCGCATTCAAGAGCTGGAGAGCCAACCGCGCAACGGCGCTACTGCAGCGAAAACGCCGGAGGTCGTCGCTGCCGATGTCGCCAGCCCTGCCAATTACGAGGCGACGCTCAAACGCCTCGTGAAGCAAATCGGCGCGATTCTGCAGGCGGAGAAGGTAGTGTTCATGCTGCACGACCCTGAAGAGGGTGAGCTCCGTGCCTACCCGCCCGCCTACGGCATGACCGACGACGAAATCCGCCTGTTGCGCATCCGCGCCACACAGGGCGTGTCCGGCGAGGTGTTCCGAGAGGGCAAACCGATTATCATTCACGACGCCGTGACCGACCCGCGCACCACTAAGGAACATGTGGCAATGCTGCATATACGCAATCTCGTGTGCGTACCGCTCATCCTGGAGAAGCGCGATGAGGAGAACCGCGTCGTCGACCGCCAGACGATTGGCGTACTCCATGCGTTCAACAAGCAGCGCGGGGGACACTTTATCGATGAGGACGTGCGTCTGCTGGAGCGCATGGCACGCAATGCCGCCGCCGTTATCGCCGGCATGCGCCTGTATCAAGCCATCCTTGAGGAAAAAGAGGAACTCGTCCACACCATCGAGAGCCTGCGTGCAGGGCTGATCCTGGTGCATCATAACGGGCGTATCAACCAGATGAACGCTGCTGCACGCCGTGTGTTCGGATTGGGGCCCGATGTATTAGGTAAAAACTACGCTGAAATCATCAACAACGATGTCGTCCGCAACATGATCCGTGCCGCGCTTGAGGAAGAGAAAGAGGGCGAGCTGGTCGAAATCACCGTACAAATCGACGGCAAGGAACATATCTATCAGGTGCAGAACGCCATCGTGCGCGGCGAAGACCAGAAGCCGATGGGCACAGTGATGATTTTCAACGACATTACCGACATCCGCAACCTGGAGCGCATGAAATCGGCGTTCGTCGCCACTGTCTCGCACGAGCTGCGCACGCCCCTCACCGCCATCAAGGGCTTTGTCTCCACACTGTTGATGGACTCGGAAGATGCTTTTACCCCCGAAGACCGCCGCGAGTTCTACTCGATTATCGATCAGGAGACCGACCGCCTCACGCGCCTCATTAACGACCTGCTAAACATCGCGCGTATCGAGGCAGGCGAGTCGCTCAAACCTGTCTACAAGCAGGTGGACTTCTACAACCTGTCCAAGAAAGTGGTGATGATTCAGCGCCAGGCAACCACCAAGCACACGATTATTCACGATGTGCCTGAAGACCTGCCCAAGATTATCGCCGACGAGGACAAGGTAGACCAGATCCTGACCAACCTGCTCAGCAACGCGATTAAGTACTCGCCCAACGGGGGTGAGATTCGCGTCAAAGCCTGGGAAGAAGACGCCGACCATATTGTCTTCTACGTCTCCGACCAGGGTATGGGCATTCCCAAAGAGCACCTGACGAAGGTGTTCGAGAAGTTTCACCGTGTGGACAACACCGACACGCGCAAGCAGTACGGCACAGGCTTGGGGCTGTACCTCGTGAAGCACCTTGTAGAGGCGATTCACGGTGGGCACATCTGGGTGGAGAGTGAGGTGGGCGTTGGCTCCACCTTCTATGTGCGCCTGCCCAAAGTGCCCCCTGCCGTCAAGGAAGGTAAAGAGCAGGTTGAAAAATGACCTCTCTGCGCGTGGCGATAACTCAGGAACCTGACGCGACTGATCTGCCCCTGCCGAGCTATCAAACGGACGGTTCGGCGGGGGTTGACCTTTACGCGGCAGTAAAAGAGCCGATTACGCTCCAGCCAGGCGAACGCGCACTGATTCCGACTGGCATCCGCATCGCCTTGCCGCCCGGCTACGAAGCGCAAGTGCGACCGCGCAGCGGACTGGCAATCCGGCACGGAATCGGTATGGTCAACGCCCCCGGCACGATCGACAGCGACTATCGCGGTGAGGTGTGCGTGATCCTGATTAATCTGGGACAGGAACCGTTCGCGATTCGCAGGGGCGAGCGCATTGCACAGATGGTCATTGCCCCAGTGATGCGCGTGGCATGGGAAATCGTCAGCGAGCTACCCCCCACCCAACGCGGCGATGGCGGATTTGGGCACACAGGGCGTTGAACAGCGGTACGAGTCTCACCTCAGGAACAGAACGACTCCTGCAGCAGCCATTGTACTGAGCAGGTTGACGCCGTTGTTATCTATCCAGTGCACGCCACGCAGTGTTTGAACCTGCCCGTCACAGCAAGCACGCCTCTCCGTGATTGCCCCACATGTGGCGCAACGGTATCGCGCTTGGAGGGTCGCTCCCAGCAGGCTATCAAGAAACATTCCGAAGACCCCCAGCCCAAACACCGTCCACAGGAGGTTGGCACTGCCTATCAGGGGCATACAGAGCGTTGCAGTCAGCCACGACCCTGCGAAGCCGCCCAGCGAACCGACTACACTCACCCCGCCGGACTCACCCGGCTGTACACGCCTGCCGGTGGTGATAAGCCATGCCGAGACGCCATAGCGCATGCCAAACTCAGTCGCCCAGGTGTCGGCGGTAGCCACTGCAAGCGATGCGGCGTAGCCCAGCCAGAAAGTGTCAGTCCGTTCCGGATATAGCACAGTCCCCCAGCAGCAGAGCATCGGCGCGAGGCCGTTCGATAGCACTTGAATCGCCGTACGTCGCTCGGTCTTATGCGGTCGCCCGAGTGCGCGCGGCAACATACTGCTGCTGAAAAAGAAGCCTATAATGGGTATGCTTGCCCAAACGCCGCCTGCCCCGAACACACTTGCGCCCACGAACATCGCCGCAAGCGCACCCCCTGCCGTGAGCAGGCGCAACTTGAAAGCGAACAGGGCAATCAGTCCCGCCAATCCCAGCCCGATTAGCCAGTTCATTTACTCGTGCGCCCCGACACACAACGATTGTGCAGTTCATAAAACCGCCAGAGCCGTTCCGTCGCCTGCGAGATGCCAATTCGCGGCGAGACACCTACCCGACTGTCGGGCACAGGTTCGCCTTGCCGGATTTGCACACACCCTCTGATGAGCGATTCCCCGTTGAACGCTCGTGTAATCCTCAGCGCCCGGCAGAGATTGCCGGGACCCCGACAGAGTTGCGTCCAGTGAACCTGACCCCGACGCTGGTACATCGTTTCAATCCCCATAATCGGTTCCAGTGCGCGCACCAGCACCGCCTCTCCAACCCCCTCAGGCTGACAGACCGCGTTGAAGCATTCATGCACGCCGTAGATAAGGTACACATAAGCAGTGCCGGGCGAACCGAACATCGCCGCGTTGCGCTCGGTCTTGCCCCGATAGCTGTGGCTGGCGGGGTCGTCCTGCGTGTAGGCTTCCGCCTCAACGATGCGCCCGCCCACCCACTCGTCATCTATATGAACGACCAGCCATTGCCCCAGCAGCGCACGTGCCACCTCCACCGTCGGCTGCAGGTAAAACGACTCTGGCAACGCACTACCCATACGCGCGCCGATTATACCGCTTGGGCTATAAT
>JAOAFW010000044.1 GCA_026416065.1 Fimbriimonadales bacterium | reverse complement strand
GCCGTATATCACACGCCCAGCGACTTCCCTAAAGCCTCAACCCCTGCCCACACGCATCCATACACCAGAGTTCGAGTTCGAGCTGCAGCGTCTGGTGATATGTGAGAGCGGTTCGCTCTTCATAAACGGTGTCGATTATCGCGTGCGTCGTGCTGAGCCGCGTTCACGCTTTTTTGCGGGTGGTGCGCCCACCACTCGCTGGCGTATTGGTCACTACTGGTTCGAAGACCCTTACGGCAACCGGTACGATGCCCATGAGCCCCCGCCTTGGCATTACCCCTACTGGGTGTTCTGCGCGAAGGTCTACGGTTCGGCAGGTACGGCGTCAGGCTCCAAAGAAGCGTGGCAATCCCAGTGGCTGGATGTGCGTCTCGACGCTGACACCCCCATCAACACTTCGCTTACACGGCAAGGCGTCACCATCGATTTGCTGGGCTTAGCCGCCTATCCCAATATGGTTCTTGAGATAGATGCCTCGAACCCTACACGGTACCGCATCCGTACCATAAGTTCCGAGAATTTTTTAGACGACTACACACCTACCACTATCGATCCCTCTGCCGACGCCCTTATTTGGCGAATCGCCACGAGGGTTCCCGTTGTTCTGTTTCGAGTACGAGTTACTCATGGGGGAAACACCTCGTGGGGCATGGCTGAGGACGGCGCATTCATGTTCAATGACCGAAGGATCTATCTCTCTTTCCGTGACGCGCAGGGGCGTTCTTATCCGGCGCAAGGGAGCGCATTCAACGAAGACTCCAGATTCACTTCACTGCTGGTCGCCATGCGTGCCGACTCGCTGCCGAAAACGGTTCGCCAGGTTCAGCTGAGTGTCGAGGTGCGTTCGGCGCACGAAATCCGCCTGCCTGTCCCGCCGATGAGTAAAGAGCAAGTACTGGAGGCGTGGCGACGAGAGGCAATATCGCGAGGGAGTCCATCTCCAACCCCTTGAAACTCACTGCCTGCGATGGGATGCCACCACCGCCATCAGCAAACTCACCAGTCCCGCACCCGCCGCGACGCTCAGTAGCCCTGCCTGAAAACTACCTGTGAGCGCGACAATCATGCCGGGAATGAGCGACCCGCCCACCCCGCCGATCAGCACCGTCGTGCCGTTGTAGAGCCCTGTAATTGAGCCTACGCGCTCAGGATGTGCCATCGCCTGCAGCGTGGCGAATTCCTGCGCGTTGTAACTGCTCTGAAGAAACACACCCAGCGCAAGCAGTACAATCGCCCACGTGTTAGAAGGCACGAACGCGGTCAAGACCACACATCCACCTGCAAGTAGCAGTCCAATACTGGCTAACGGGACTCGTTTCCCCGTTCGGTCGCCCAGAAACGCCCAGAAAAACAGCCCTACAATCCCCGCCAGAAACACGCTAAACAGCGGCAGGCTCAGATCACTGAACTCAATGCCGCGCGTGCGGTTGAGATAGCTTGGTAGCCAGTTCAGGATACCGAACACACAGAAGGCGTTGCAGACGCCCGCAGCGATATAGAGCCAGAGCGTCGCGCCCTGCCCCCCTATCCCGCGCCCACTCTGAGGGAAAGGATAGCGCGTCGCGTCCGCGTCCTCGTCAACGGGAGGCGTATCGCTTATGAACCGCGCAACCAGCGGCAAACTTATTGCGAAACCCGCAAACCCAAGCAGCGCAAAGGCAAGCCGCCAGCCGAAGCGCTCCGCCAGAGGCACAATCAGCAACGGCGCGACCGCTAAAGCGACCAGTATCCCCGCCACATAAATCGAGTTGGCTCGCCCCCGTTCATGTGGGGGGAACCATCGACTCACCAGCGCGCTGTTCATCGGCATATGCACGCTCTCTGCCGCGCCCAACAGCAAGCGCAACCCAATCAACGCTCCCAGCGACCCACCCAGCGGATAAAACAGCATCGTACATACCGAGAACCCCAGAATCGAGAGCATCAGGCTGCGCTTCACGCCGAACCGCTCCGCCAGCGGGCTA
>JAOAFW010000010.1 GCA_026416065.1 Fimbriimonadales bacterium | reverse complement strand
TCGCCTGAATCTCGCGCACAATCTCTTGCCAGTTGCGTCGGTTGGTGATTGCCTCAATAATCAAATCGCGCAGGTTAACATCCAGCACATCGTTAATTACATCGAACACGCGGTCAGAGCCGAGTTGCTCCTTGATTTTTTCCAGCTTCTCCAATAGCGTTGCCAGTACCTCGCCTTCGCGCGTATCATACGCGACGAGGTTGTAGATGTAGACCTCCTTCTGTTGCCCGTAGCGGTGGATGCGCCCCATTCGTTGCTCCAGGCGGTTGGGGTTCCACGGGATGTCGTAGTTGATCATCAGCGAGCAGAACTGCAGGTTGATGCCCTCCCCGCCCGCTTCGGTGGAGACCATCACTTGGGTGTGGTGGCGGAACTCGTGTTCGGCGCGGATGCGGTCGTCCATCCCCATGCCGCCGTGCAGCTGCGTGACGCTGAAGCCCATCTTGCGCAGTTTGCCCACCAAGTAATCCAGTGTGTCGCGCGATTCGGTGAACACCAGCAGCTTCTCGCCCGTTTCGCGCAGCTGGAGTTCGGTCAGCACTTCGGTCAGCTCGCGGAACTTGGTTTCTACATCTTGGCGCTCGGCTTCGCGGGCGAGGCGCACGAGGCGGTCAAGCGTGGCGATTTCAGCACGGAGTTCCTCCAGCGTGCGCGCGTTGGTGAGTTTCTCCAGCATCTCTTCCTCGATTTGCAGGCGCTCCTGTTCTTCCATCTCGTCCAGTTCGTCCCAATCGGTGAAGAGCAGCGCTTGCCCTTCTTCTGTGAAGCGCACGCCCATATCGAGTAGCTTTTCGAGGCGTTGTTTGCGTCGCTCCAGCGACTTGCGCGCGGCATAGATGCTGGAGGCGAAGCGTCGCTGCAACAGAATCAGCGCGAACGCTGCGTTGCGGTTGTCGCCCTGCAGCGCACGGTTGTATTCGTTCTCCACATACTCCGTGAGCGCGTTGTAGAGCTGTTTCTCGGCGTCGCTCAGTTGGAAGGTACGCGTTTTCACATGGCGCGGCGGGAACAGCGGACGCCCGTTGAAGTCCTTGAGGTCTTCCTTGAGCCGGCGCAGGAAGAGCGGGTTGTCGCGCTGCTGCACCGATTGCTCCAGCAGCTCCACCGTGCCAAAGAAGCCGGGGCGCAGCAGGTCCAGAAACAGCCGAAAGTTTTCAGGGTCGCCGCGGTGGGGCGTGGCGGTCAGGAATAGCAAGCCCGCCGTGCGCTGCGAGAGCAGCTCCCCCAGTTGGTAGCGTGCCGTCTTGCTGGTTTTGTTGCCGTATTGATACGCCGCCATCTTGTGCGCCTCGTCCACGATTACCAGATCCCAGTGCGCCTCGCGCAGAGTCGCCAAGATACTTTCCTGCTTGGCGAAGTCCATTGAGGTAATCACCTGCGCCTGCTCCAGCCATACATTCCGCCCCCAGTGTGCGTTCTGCACTGAGCGGTCTACCACGATAAAGTTCTCGCCGAACTTCTCCTTCATCTCGCGCTGCCACTGGAACTTGAGGTGACCGGGCACGACCAGCAAAATCCGATGCGCCACGCCCCGATACTTGAGCTCCTTGATGAGCAGCCCCGCCATGATGGTTTTGCCCGCGCCAGGGTCATCTGCCAGCAGGAAGCGCACATCGGGCTGGCGCAGGATGTAGTGATACACGGCTTCGATCTGGTGCGGCAGCGGGTCAATCTGCGAGACATTCACCGCGAGCAATGGGTCGAACAGGTAGGCGT
>JAOAFW010000370.1 GCA_026416065.1 Fimbriimonadales bacterium | reverse complement strand
CTGGCGTCGCTGGTCAGCACGCGCCCTGCCGCCGCGCCCAACGGGTACTGCAGCACGCCGTCCGCGAGACCAATGCGCAAGCGGGAGATGCCGCCGCCCAAGAAATGGAAGCTGTCATCGTTGTCGCGATATTGCAAGCCCCAGTTTGTAAACGGCGGCGAGTGGGTAATCACCATGCGGTCGGGGTTTGTCGTGCCGCTCTGGAACATGTTGAGCAGCGTGGCAGTGTTCGCGTAGGGCGTCGGATTAAGGGGGATGCGCGGACTAAGGGTCGGACCAGAAATGGGGTTAATCTGAATCTCCAGGAAGCGCGGCGCACCTGTCCAGACGCTCGCTGGCGTGTTCAGCGTCACGGTAAACAGTCCGTTCTGCACATTTACTAACAGGTTTCCCGAATCCCAAAGTAAAGTGCCCATCGTCGCAGCGTCGTAGATTCGAAACCGCATCTGCTGCGAGGGGTTGTTCACAGGAATGCCGCTCTGGCGCAGGAAGCCTTGGTAGGTAAACGCCTGCGTCACGCCCTGTGCAGGCGCGTCACCGGATATCGCGAGCGCAAGGATTGCGCATAGCCCTAAGATATGCAACCGATTCAGCATAGCCAGTCTCCTTTGCACGCCCGTCGAGAGCATGCGAATGTATGATATACAAGGGGGTCTTGCGAGACTCTTACATGCTCAAATCGGAAGCAAATTTTTCAGATTCTGACATTTTTGGAGCGCGAGGGCACGCCCCATAGCGCGATTGAGCAGGATGGCTTCTTCGAGCGCGCTCTGAGCGCGCACCGGCTCTCCGTGCAAAGCGTAAGCTTCCGCGAGGTACTGGAGCGTCGTCGCTTGCCACGGACGCCATCCCTGCTCACGCCAGTACTGCAGACATGCTTCCAGTTCCTTCACCGCTTCGGGTTCGCCTGCGCGAGCACGGAGGTAGGCATAATGAGTGCGGGTGAAGTACAGGCGCGTGCGATCATCTTCGCGTTCACGCAGGCGCATCGCATCAGCGGCGTGGGCCAGGGCGTCGTTCAGGTTCCCCAAGTCGGCAGCGCAGAGGGCGGCAACTTCCAGCATCAAAGCCGCGATATGCCAGATCTGTTGCGCTTCCAGGTTCGCGACTTCCGAGAGCGCAAGTTGTTGTGCTTGCGCAGGTTTGCCTTCCCAGCGCCATAAAACTGCCTGAAGCCAGTGTGTGGAGTAGGTGGGCAACCCCAGCTGACGCTCTTGCTCGAGGCAAACATCAAGCGTTTGTTGCGCCTGAATCAGATCCCCTTGCTGGAGCCAGCAATAAACCTGACCGTGCAGCACCCCGTCCAGATGCAGTTGGTCTTGCAGTCGTGTGTAGAGTGTGCGTGTCTCTTCCAGAAATCGCTGGGCACGGGTATATTCGCCCAAAAACATCAGGGGTTCAATCAGGGCGTCGAGCGCGCCGCCCAGCAGGAGGGGGTCGCCCGTCTGCCGAGCGAACTGCACGCCCTCCTCACGCCACGCGATGATGTCTTCAACTGGCTCCAGATAGCCCCACAGGTAGTGAATCGCGTGATGGAGTTGCGGGTGGTGAGCGCAAGGGAAATGCCTTCGGAGTTGACGCCAGTAAGTTCGAGCGGTGGGATGATCGCGCAGAGTGAAAGCAATCTGTACGATCCAATAGAGCGCCCAGCCGCGCCGTTTGTCGCGCCGATCGAGCCCCGCCAGCTCCTGCGCAATCGGCAGCGCAAGATGAAGTTGTTCCATCTCGAAGAGCAGGCGGAGTTGGATGAGGCGTGCATCGATGATGTCACGCGGGGAGAGTTTTCCCGAGATAAGCCACCGTTGCACTCGGTGCAGGATGTCATTCGGCAAGGGTCGCAAATAGAAATAGCGTTCCGTTGCTCGGATGAGGCGGAGGGCGTCATGGAGTCTGTTCTGCTTCTCTAAGATCTCCAGCGTCTGGAACAGCTGGGCGCGCGTCGCGTCCCAGAAGGCGAGCCATTCAGGGAGTTGCGCAGTGTATGCTTGGGGGGCGCACTGGGTCGCAATCTGAAGCGTCCGGGCACATAGACGATTTTCTACTGCGCGACGCTGGGCGTCGCTCAGCAGGGTCTGGGCATAGTCGCGCACTATCTCAAGCATCCGATAGCAGGGCGGTTCGGTTGGAACGCGCTCAATCAAGCTCGTTGCAAGGAGCATCTCCAGAGCCTCCATGAGGTGTTCCATGGATAAACCTGTTGCGGTTTGCGCCCACGCGAGGCTCCAAGAATCTTGGAGGAGACTTAGTTGCGCCAGCGCGCGCCGTGCGTGAGAAGGAAGCGTGGCGACGGTGGTTTCCAGCACACCCAGCATGGTGCGATGCCGCGCCTCGATATCGGTTCTTCGTGCCCTGAGCCAGTGTAATCTATCATGGACGCTCTGGAGCATCTGTTTAGGCGAGAGGGTGTTCAAACGCGCGGCGGCGAGTTCCAGAGCTAAGGGAATTCCGTTCAGTTGGCGGCACAGTTCGAGAATCAGCAGGCGATTCTGGTCGTTAAGCCGGAAGTCGTGGTCGATCTGTTTCGCCCGTTCTACAAATAAAGTGAGGGCGGGGCAGTCTGGTGTGTCATCACACGGCAACGGAGCAAGGGGGAACAGTGTCTCGCTCTCAATTCGAAGCGGCAAGCGCGAAGTGATGCACACCCGCATACCTGGCGCGCCGCGCAGGAGTTCCGCGATAATCCGCGCTCCGTCAGGAAGTAAATGTTCAAAATTGTCCAGAAAGAGAAGTGGACGATGCTCCGCACTGTAGCGCTGCAAGGAATGAATCAGGTTACTGGGCGAAAGTAATCCCAGTGTCTGAGCAATCAGAGGGATAATTTGTTCTGCCTGTGTAATCGCGGTGAGCGCAACCCAGTGGATGGGCGTTTCCCCCTGGACCTGGAGTTTATGCGCGATCTCCAGCGCGAAGCGGGTTTTGCCGACCCCGCCCAGTCCGATAATCGTGGTACACGGTACAGCAGGGTCGGCAAGCCGTTCCAGTAGATCTGCTGTCTCCTGTTCGCGCCCCACAAATCGGGTGCGAGGCAGTGGGGGCAAAGAAGTAGTCGCGACTGCGGAATTTTCCACGTTGGTGGTCATCAACGCGGGCTTATCGGGGCGTGCTTCCACACGGGGCGAGGGCAGGCGTATCCTTTCCTGACTTCTGTGCAGTGCTTCTTGTGTAAGTTGCTGTATTCGCAAAGGCGGCGCGCCGCCCGTGAGCCGTTGATACTGTTCTATCCACACTGTGCCCAGCTGCGCTGCCACCTCATACTGACGGGCTTGCAGGTGCAACTCCATCAAGCGCGCCATCGCGTCGAGGTCTAATGGGTTGATACTCACCAGCCGCGCCAGCCAGCGACGCGCTGATTCGGCGTTGCCACGCTCCAAGTCGATTTGAGCCAGTTGTTCCAGTGCGCTCAGGCATTCTGCCTGCAATTCGGCGGCTTTTTGTACAATCCATGAGTCATACCAATCGGGCATAAATTCGCCCTGATACAGGTTGACAGCGTAGGCATAATGCTCGTACTGTTGCGCCGGGTCGGAAGCCGTGCTGGCAAGCTGGATTGCCTGTTCAAATTCCACCACATCGGCGTAAAACGCTTCAGGGTTCAGGCGCACCCATTGAGAATCGGCTTCAATCAGTAGCGGCGCGCCCGGCGCATCGAGTGCATGGCGCAGTGCGTTCAGGGCGACACTGAGGTTGTTGCGAGCGCGTTCCGGCTCCAGGTCATCCCAGAACTGGTTTGCCAGCATCTCACGCGCGAATCGGTGCGGTGGATGGCTAACCAGGAAGGCTAACAGGGAAGCGGTTTTCGCTGTACGAAACCGATTAACCCGAAGCGCACCCCAGCGCGCCTCGAATCCCCCAAAAAGCTGAAAGTACCATCTCGACTCTTCCGGCAGCAAGCTCATCCCCAGTAGATTATAACTCAAAACTCTCACCAAAATAATATTTCCGTGCCAGCGGGTCTGTAATCACCTCCTCGGGAGCGCCTTGCGCTACAATGCCACCGTCTGCCAGAATATAACTGCGGTCGGTAATGCGCAGGGTTGCGCTCACATTATGGTCTGTGATTAGCACGCCGATGTTGCGCTGGCGCAAACTAAGAATGATTTCCTGTAGTTCCTCGATAGTCTTGGGGTCAATGCCTGTGAACGGCTCGTCCAATAGCAGGAAAGCCGGCTGCAGGGCGAGCGCGCGGGCAATTTCCACTCGGCGTCGTTCGCCGCCCGAGAGGGCGTAGCCCTTGTTATGGCGCAAGTGGGCGATGTGAAACTCTTCCATCAGTTGCTCGGCGCGCTCGCGCCGTTCGCTGGCTGGGATGTTGCGCATCTCCATTACCAGTAGCAGGTTCTGCTCCACAGTGAGCTGGCGAAAGACAGACGCTTCCTGGGGCAGGTAGCCCAGTCCCAATCGCGCTCGTTGATACATCGGCAGCCGAGTAATCTCACGCTCCCCAACGAGCACGCGCCCCCCATGCGGGCGTATTAAGCCGACAATCATATAGAAGGTCGTGGTTTTGCCCGCGCCATTGGGACCCAGTAGCCCCACGACCTCGCCTTGCCCCACTTCCAGCGACACATCACGCACGACGAGCCGCTTACGATAAGCGCGTTTCAGGTTCTCTGCGCGAATGGTCATCGCCGCGATTGTACCTCCTGCACAATCTGGCGCGCCCGCGCGACATCGCGCGCCATCTGCCTAAGGAGCGCGTCGACACTCTCGAACTGCTCCTGGGGGCGCAAGTGTTCGAGGAACTGCAAAGTGATGACGCGCCCATAGAGGTCCTCGTCGGGAAAATCGACGAGATAGGCTTCCACACGCCCACGGGCGTTCTCGAACATCGGTGGTTTGCCCACACTGACGGCAGCCGGGTAGGTTTCGCTCTCTTCCACTGCGAAGGTAAGCGGGCTCGGAGCGTGAGAGCGAATGCGCGCAACACAGGCATATACTCCCTCAGGCGGCGTAATCAGCGGCTCGATAGGAACCAGATTCGCCGTGGGGTAGCCTAAGGCGCGTCCGCGTCCATCGCCCCGCACAGCGACGCCTGTCCAGTGGAGCGGCTCGCCCAGCAGGGCGTTTGCTCGTTCCAGGTTGCCAGTCTGTACCAGCTCACGAATGCGGGTGGAGGAGATGCGCGCGCCTGACTCGTCGAGGATGCCCTCAACAGTGATAACCTCCAAGCCGGTCACCTGGCGAAGCGTCTCGACGCTTCCACTGCGCCTCTGACCGAAACGGAAATCGTCACCCACGACCACAGCGCGACAGTGCAAGCCCTCCTGCAAGATTTGCGATAGGAACTCCTGCGCGCTCAGCCGGGCGAAGTCAGATGTGAACGGCTGGACGACCACAAGGTCAATTCCCTGTCGCAGTAGTCTCTCGATGCGATGAGCGAGCGTACAGAGCATTTGAGGCGTGTGCTGAGGGGCAAGTACGGCGGTGGGATGCGGATGGAAGGTGAGTGCCACGGCGGGCACGCTATGTCGGTGCGCCCAATCCACCGTCGCCGTGATAAGCGCGCTATGACCGCGATGCACGCCATCGAACACGCCCATCGTTAGGGCGCAGCCGCCTGGAAATGCGTTTTGCAAACCTTCAACACCAACTACCCAGCTCATCCTTGTATTACGCGCACGGGGCGTAGCAGCGGAGGCAGCCAGCGCGCTATCAACGCTACTTTGCCCTCGGTGTCCAGTACCACGATATGCCCGCCCGGCGTCCACAGGGGATGCTCCGCCTGCACGAAGTTGCCGTGCTTGAGCCGCTCCAGCACGGCGGGAACAGGTGACCAGCGGGGGAGATGGGCGAGCGCGTCCGCGATGGGGATTAAGTGCTGCTGAATGCCCTCAGCGTCGGCAACCTCTGCCAGCGTACAGGCATCTTCGATCTGGAAGCTTCCGACGGCGGTGCGCGTGAGCTGTTTCAAGTGTGCGCCGACGCTCAGCGCGTCGCCGATGTCGGAAGCCAACGTGCGTACATAGGTTCCCTTGGAGCATTCCAACTCAAATTCTGCCATCGGGTAGTCTCCCGGCTGGAAGCTGAATATCTCCAGCCGATAGATCTGCACGGGGCGCGGTTCGCGTAGCACTTCCTGACCCTTTCGTGCCAGCTCATGCAGCTTTTTCCCCTCCAGTCGCACGGCGGAGAACATCGGCGGGATTTGCAAGATGCGCCCTTTGAACTTCTCAGCGGCGGCGCGTACCTGATCCAGTGTCAGGTGGGGCGCTGGCTTCTGGTAGAACACTTCGCCTTCCGCGTCTTGCGTGTTTGTGCGGATGCCGAACTGGATCACCCCACGGTACTTTTTGGGCAGTTCCTGCAGGTAGGGGGTCAGGCGTGTGGCGCGTCCGAGCAGGCACAGCAGCACGCCGGTCGCGGAGGGATCCAGCGTCCCCGCGTGTCCCACTTCTTTTTGACCTGCGGCGTGGCGTAAGTAGTCCACCACATCGTGCGAGGTCATTCCCGTCGGTTTGTTCAGGTTGAGGACTCCATCCATCGTTGCGCCTCACGCACTAAAATCATCTCCGCTTCCGCCAGACTGGTTTCTAAGGTACAGCCGGCGGCGTTCTCGTGTCCGCCACCCCCGAACTGCTGCGCCAGTTGCGCCACGTTCACTTTACCGCGACTGCGCAGGCTGACCCGAATCTTGCCGTTGGGCGACTCACGGAGCATCATCGCCACCTCCACGCCGCGCACCGAGCGCACAAAGTTCACGATACCTTCGGTCTCTTCCTCGTGGGCGTGCGCCGCGGCGAACGCGCTGCGGGGGATGGTAATCCACGCAATCTTGCCGTCGCTGGTGCGCTGCAGCGTCGAGAGCGCAAGTCCTAACAGCTTGACCGCCGAAAACGAGCGTGTCTCGAACACCTGCTCGCTGATGTAGCTCAGGTCAGCGCCCGCCTGCTGCAGGGCAGCGGCGATGCGCAGCGTGCGCGGCGTGGTATTGGGGAACTTGAACGAGAAAGTATCCGTCACGATCCCCGTAAGCAAGCAGGTTGCCACTTCGGGGCTGATCCGCACACGCATCCAGCGCAGGAGCCGATAGACCAGCTCCGCCGTCGCCGCCGCACCGATGTCCACAAGGCGCACATCGGCGAACGGTTCCAGCGGCATATGGTGGTCAATCTGCAAGATTCGCCGCGCTGCTCGAACCAGCGGCTCATGTTTGCCCGAGCGGTTGAGTTGGCTTTGATCCACCACCACTGCTAAGTCATAAGTGGTATGATGAGGATGTTCCAGGTGAATCTTATCCCAGTCCGGCAGAAAGCGATAGATTTCAGGCACGGCGTCGTGGCTGACCACTTCCACCACCGATTTGCCCATCTGTTGGAGCGCATGGTACAACCCCAGTGCGCTGCCCAGCGCGTCCCCGTCGGGGTGCAAGTGGGGAACAATCAGCAGCGACTCCGCCTCGCAAAGGAGCTGGGCGGCGTGCTTGAACGAGTCTCGCGAACGCATTTCGCGCCGAATTGTACCCGAATACGGGAACTTTTCGGCGCGATTCTGCGTCTATATAGATAGCAAGCAACTACACACCTCTCTTGGGGGCGGCAGGTTTTGCTCTCCTTTGCCTGTCGTCCCCTTTTTTAGGGATACGACCCTTCACAAATGATTCCTGCTGTTTAGCCACCAATTGGTGGGGAATTTAGGGTTTTTAACAAACTGCCTTCACCTGTCGGCTGCTTGTTGGGCTGCGACCCCTCTTTTGAGAGCGGATGGCTCGCAGGTATAATTGAGTTTAACCTATGCCAGAGCGAACAAAAACCCTAACGAGTGCGCCCACGCCGACCGGTGCAGCGGCGCAACAGAGTTTTACGGACGACCTGAACGCGATGCTGGAGGTACTGCCGCCTGCCATCCGCCAGTGGCTGGAGGAGCAGTCTGACCTGAACCAGTTGCTTGAGGTAGTGCTGGACCTCGGTCGAATGCCCGAAGCGCGTTTTATGCAGCGCACGGTTCGAATGGACCACGTGCAGGTGGAAGAGTACGACCTGCAGTATGTTGCCGACCGCATTGGGCAATTTGGCAAAGATAACCGGGCAGGAATCCCCCGAACCCTGCACCGCATCTCGGCGATGCGCAACCGTCAGGGCAGGGTCATCGGGCTGACCTGCCGAGTAGGGCGCGCGATTTACGGCACCATCGATATCATCCACGATATTATTGCGTCAGGTAAAAGCGTGCTGATGCTGGGTAAGCCCGGCGTGGGGAAGACCACTCGACTGCGCGAGGTGGCACGAGTGCTGGCAGACGAATACGACAAGCGCGTGATAGTGGTGGACACCTCCAACGAAATCGCAGGCGATGGCGACATCCCTCACCCCGGCATCGGCTTCGCACGACGCATGCAGGTTCCCGAGCCGAGCCTGCAGCATGCCGTGATGATTGAAGCCGTCGAGAACCACATGCCCGAAGTAATCATCATCGACGAGATCGGCACGGAACTGGAGGCTTACGCCGCCCGCACCATCGCCGAGCGGGGCGTACAACTCATCGGTACGGCGCACGGCACCACCTTAGAGAACCTGCTGATGAATCCTACTCTCTCCGATCTCGTGGGGGGTATCCAGACCGTCACCCTCTCTGATGAAGAGGCGCGGCGACGCGGAACGCAGAAAACCGTACTGGAGCGCAAAGCCCCACCTACTTTCGATGTGCTCATCGAGATTCTGGATTACCACCGCCTCGCTATTCATCACGATGTGGCTCAGACGGTAGACCGGATGCTGCGCGGCAACCCACCGAGACCCGAAATTCGTGTCCAGACCGATGGCGGCGGTTTTGAAGTGGTGCAGCGGAGCGACCTGCTGCCCCGTGCCACCCAAACGGAACTGCCTCTGCACGACCACGAGTTGGAATACGAACAGCCCGCCCCCGTGCGCACTTCCGCCGTGGTCAGCGGCGATACCCGGCGTGGGACACCCTCGCGGGTGTTCCCTTACGGCGTGAGTCGGAGCCGCCTCGAGAAAGCGCTGCGCGACCTGCATCTGCCTGCCTATGTCGCACGCGACGTGTCGGACGCGGACGCCGTTGTCGTGTTGCACTCCACTTTCCAGCGACGCCCGCCGAAAGTGCGTGAAGCCCTGCAGCGCAACCTGCCCGTCGCCGTGGTGCGCAGCAACACCTACGCCCAACTGGTGAGCGCACTCCGCGACCTGTTCCATAAGCCCCAAAACGGCGAATCGGCGGAAGAGCGTGCCTTGCGTGAGGCAGAGGAAGGCGTAGAGTACGTGCTGGCAACGGCAGAACCCTATGAGCTCGCGCCGCAGAACAGCTACCTGCGCCGATTGCAGCACCAGCTTGTTGAGAAGTACCGCCTGCTTTCCGAAAGTGTCGGCGAGGAGCCGAATCGCCGAGTGCGTATCCTGCCCATCTATACCGACACACAGCGGGAGGACTGATGGCGCGCGCGCCGTTTATAACCTTTGAGGGCGTTGAGGGTGCGGGCAAAACCACCCTCGCTCGCTCCCTCGCCGATTGGCTCCAGAGGCAGGGGACGTCAGTGCTGCTCACACGCGAACCCGGCGGCAGCGACCTGGGAAAACAGCTCCGCCCGATGATTCTGAACCAGCCTCTGGACGCCTACACCGAGCTGTTCCTGCTACTCGCCGACCGGCGTCAGCACACCCTCCAGCGCATCCTGCCCGCGCTGGAGCAGGGCATCTGGGTTCTTTGCGACCGCTACGCCGACTCGACGCTGGTTTATCAGGGCTACGGAAGAGGGTTAGACCTCGACCTGTTGCGTTATCTCAATACGCTTGCCACGAACGCCTTGTGTCCCGACTTGACCGTCTTGATTGACCTGCCCGTGGAGATCGCGCTCACCCGCGCCAACGACCCGAATCGATTTGAAGCGGAAGCTGCCGAATTTCACGAACGCATTCGCGCTGGCTACCTCCGGGAGGCGGCTAACGCACCCGACCGGTATGTGATACTGAGTGGCACAGAGACTCCTGAAACGCTCTTGGCGAACTTGCAGGCAGTGATTCAGCAACGGTTCCTTAACCTACAGCAGGAAAACCCCGTCGCGGGTCGTATCACTGAATGACGCACGATGAAACTCGTGATTGCGGTGATTCACAACCGGGACAAGGGGCGCGTGGTGGACGCCTTACTGGAGAGCCAGTTCAAATTCACACAGGTCGCCTCCACGGGCGGCTTTCTGCGCGAGGGCAATACGACACTGCTGATTGGCATCGAGGACTCTCAACTGGAGGAACTGCTCCGCCTGCTGGAGAGCAACTGCCGCACACGTGAGCAGTATGTGAACCCGATGCCACCCGACACTGCACCTATCGGAAGCTTTTTGCCAACCCCCATCGCTGTCGAAGTCGGCGGCGCGGTCGTGTTCGTGCTGAATGTGGAGCGATTCGAGCGGTTCTGATTGTTGACAGCTCCTGAATACTGTAGTATAATTCCCACGCCATGCGCGCTTTTGTTATCGACAAGGATATTCGCACGGCGTGGACGCTGCCGGGCTGGGTCTACACCGATCCTGGGGTCTACGAACGCTCCAAAAGCGCGATTTTCGCTCGCAGCTGGCAGCTGGTCGCCGATACCGATGTGGTCAAAGTGCCCGGTCAGCTCTATCCCTTCACCTTGCTTGAGAACTGCCTCGATGAGCCGCTTCTGTTGACCCGCGATATGCAGGATACGATTCACTGCCTCTCGAATGTCTGCACGCACCGGGGCAACCTCGTGTGCGAGTCGGCGGGCAACGAGCGGTTCCTGCGCTGTCGGTATCACGGGCGACGCTTCGGGCTGGACGGCAAGTTCCAGCACATGCCGGAGTTCGAGGAGGCGCAGAGCTTCCCCACCGAGCGGGACGACCTGCCGCGCGTCCCCTTCGCCGTCTGGGAGAAGTTTATCTTCGTGGCGCTGGATCCTCCGTGCCCGTTTGAGGAGTATATCAAGCCGGTTGTGGAGCGCGTCGGCTGGATGCCCGTGCGCGAGTTCGTGTTCGACCCCGCCCGCTCCCGCGACTACCTCGTGCGGGCGAACTGGGCGCTCTACTGCGACAACTACCTGGAGGGCTTTCACATCCCCTTTGTACACGCGGGGCTGAACCAGGTGCTGGACTACGGCAGCTACCGCACGGAGCTGTTCCGCTATTGCAACCTGCAGGTGGGGATTGCGAAAGGCGGGGAGGACTGCTTCGAGTTGCCGCCCGACTCGCCCGACTACGGGCAGGACATCGCCGCCTACTACTTCTGGATGTTCCCGAACCTGATGCTGAATTTCTACCCGTGGGGCTTGTCGATTAATATCGTGCGCCCTCTGAGCGTTGACCTGACGCGCGTGTCGTTCCTGAGCTATGTGTGGGACTATTCCAAGATGGGCGTCGGGGCAGGCGCAGAGCTGGACAAAGTGGAACGCGAGGATGAGGCGGTCGTGGAGGCGACGCAGCGCGGGGTGTGCTCGCGCCTTTATGAACGGGGACGCTACTCGCCCACACGCGAGCAGGGCGTGCATCACTTTCACAGGCTACTCTGTGAGTTCCTGAACCGGGAGTAATATTTCAGCCATGCCGAACCCGTTTCCGGGGATGAACCCCTATCTGGAGGCGTACTGACGCAATATGCACGCCACGCTGATTGTGCTGGCGTGTGAAGCATTGAATGAACGGTTGCACAGGGATTAACGCCCGTAAACGCAGGATTTTCATACCGCGAGAAATATTTAAGGAAACGGTGATACTATGTTCAAGGGCGTGCCACTGACGCTGGGCGTTGAGGAAGAGTATCAGATTGTGGACGCGGAGACCCGCGCGCTCGATTCGTATGTCTCCAAAATCCTCCCTGATGGGCGTGTGCGATTGCAAGACCAGGTTAAGGAAGAGTTCATGATGTCGCAGATCGAGGTGGGCAGTCAGGTCTGCGCGGACATCAACGAGGTGCGACAGGAACTGTGTCGGTTGCGCGGCGCGCTGATTGAAATTGCCGAGTCGCAGGGCAAGCGCATTGTGGCGGCGGGCACGCATCCCTTTTCCCGCTGGATAGAGCAAACCATCACCCCGCGCCTGCGCTACAAAGCCCTCGAGGAGAACATGCAGGACATCGCCCGGCGCCTGCTCATCTTCGGGATGCATGTGCATGTGGGCATCGGCGATCTGGAACTCACGATTGACATTTTCAATCAGGCGCGGTATTTTCTGCCCCACCTGCTCGCGCTCTCCTGCAGCTCGCCCTTCTGGGACGGCAGGCGCACAGGGCTGATG
>JAOAFW010000322.1 GCA_026416065.1 Fimbriimonadales bacterium | reverse complement strand
TCGTTGAGCGCCATGCCCGATTTCACATCTTTGCGCACGCCGTCGATGGCGTTCTTGAGGGCGGGATCCTTCGTCTGCGTGTAGAGGATGTCCAGACAGCGCAAGATGGGGATTCCCGCGTCGATCATGGTGGCGAACTGGCGTGTGAACATCACCATCGCCTGCAGTTTGGGCTTTTTGGATTTGCCCAGCCCGCTAAAGAGCTTTGTCTTCTCGCGCTGGCGTTCGACCCTTACAACATGTAAGCCCTGCTCGTGGAGCTTTGCCAGCACAAGCTGTTCCGTATCCGCCTCGATCGCCCCCTTGAGGGTGCGTCCCTTGCTGTCGACCGCCTCATATCCGAACAACGGCATAGTCAATCCTCCTTATGCAGCTTTGAGCAACTGCATGAAATTCTCGCGATCCATCGCGCGGTTCACAGCTTCTTCGTAGGTGATGTAGCCGTTGCGGTGCAAATCGGCTAACGCGCGATCCATCGTAATCATGCCCTGCCCCGACTGCGTCTCCATGATGGAGTAAATCTGGTGTGTTTTGCCTTCGCGGATGAGGTTGCGTATCGCGGCGTTGGCGAGCATCACCTCGATGGATGCGACTCGCCCGCCGCCAATCAGGGGGATTAGCTGCTGCGCGAACACGGCTTCGATCGTATTGGCGAGCAGCACCCGGATCTGTTCCTGCTGATGGGGTGGAAACACGTCAATAATTCGGTCAATGGTCTGCGGCGCGTTGCGCGTGTGCAGGGTAGCGAACACCAAATGTCCCGTTTCTGCAAGTGTGAGCGCCGCCTGAATAGTCTCCAGGTCACGCATCTCGCCGATGAGGATGACATCGGGGTCTTCACGCAACACTGCACGCAGCGCGTTATGAAAGCTTTCCGTGTCAGAGTGCACCTCACGCTGGTTGACCATCGCACGTTTGTGGTGATGGACATACTCGATGGGATCTTCGATAGTCATGATGTGGCATGGGCGCGTCTGATTAATCAGGTCAATCATACACGCCAGCGAGGTCGACTTACCTGAACCTGTGGGTCCTGTCACCAGTACCAGCCCACTGTGTTTCTTGACTACTTCGTAAATCACAGACGGCAAGCGTAGCGACTCGATGGAGGGAATGCGCGAGGGGATGACACGCATCGCCGCTGCGACCGAGCCACGCTGCATATAGACATTGAAGCGGAACCGCGCCGTGTCTTTCACGGTGTAGGCGAAGTCCAGTTCGTGATGTCGCTCAAATTGTTCCAGTTGCGCGTCGTTGAGTGCTTCATACACCAGGCGTCGCGTGTCGTGTGGGGTCAGCGGCTGGTAGGGCAAAGGCGTGAGATGTCCGCTCAGGCGGATGGTAGGCGGCAACCCTGCGGTCAGGTGCAGGTCGGAACCGCCCCGCTCTACGCACTGGCGCAGCAGGTCATCAACCGTGACGTCCTCAACAGACTGGTCTTCGCCTGCGTTTTGGAGTGTCACATCCGCGGCGTTGGAAATCGGCTGTTCCTCATCTTCTGCCGCTTCTAAGCCAACCAGTTTTCGCCAGTCGAAGTTCTGTTCCATAACCAGACCCCCTCAGAAGGTTTCGAGCCGAGAGTATTTTGGGCAGGGCAGGGCAAAAACTTTACTGGCAAATCGCTGGGGGAGACGCCGCTAAGTGTATTAAAGGTACACTCAAGGAGGGAGATTGTTGCTTTCTCGAACCCTCCTGGAGATAACGAAAATGCAACGAAGATTGGGTGGCTACGCAGTCGCAGCGACGCTCGTTCTGATAGCGACTGTGCCCCCGGCTATGGAGGCACAGTCGCTGTACTGGCTGGGCACACTGGGGGGCACTCGGAGCGATGCCTACGCAGTCTCGGCAGATGGCAGGGTTGTTGGGGGCAGCGCGCGCGACTCACAGGAGCGCACACGCGCCTTCCGATGGACGCGCAGTGAAGGGTTGCAACCGCTGGAAGATTTTCCGTCCCTGACTGCCGGCGAGGCGCGTGGCGTCTCCGCCAACGGCGCAGTAATCGTGGGATGGATTAACACAGGACAGGGCGAGCGCGCCTTCCGGTGGACAGAGGCGGCAGGGATGGAGTTGCTGACGAGCGTTTCAAGTCGCGCGCTGGGCGTTTCAGCGGATGGGAATGTCGTTGTGGGCTGGGCGCAGCAGCAGGCGTTTCGCTGGACGCCCCAAACGGGCTTGCAGGCGATTGGCGGCAATTCCACACAAGCATGGGGCGTCTCTGCCGATGGACGCACGGTCGTCGGCAGGATGCTCACCGGAAGCGCCTATGAGGCGTTCCGCTGGACAGAAACGCACGGTATGCAGGGACTGGGCGTTCCCGCGAACGGGTTGCAAAGCTACGCTTATGCGGTCTCCGCTGACGGCAAGGTTGTGGTCGGTGCGTGGTCAACACGCGGTTCCACGCGCGTGCGTGCCTTTCGCTGGAGCGAAGAGCATGGGATGCATACCATCACACCCGACGATGAGTGGCTCAGCGATGCGCGCGGCGTCTCAGCGGATGGAAGCCTCGTCGTGGGGATTGCGGCATACTACGCCCATGGACGCGCCTTCCGTTGGTCGCCTGAAACGGGCGCGGAAAACCTGAACGAACTCTTCGCATTTCTGATACCTGACGGCTCGCACTTGTCTAACGCCTTTGCCCTATCACCCGACGGGCGCTATATTGTCGGCGTGGGGCACAACTGGCAGACGATGCGCTACGAGGCGTTCTTGCTGGATACGTGGCGTGAAGGGGACACAAATGGCGACTACCGTATTGACGACGCCGATTTGCTTGCCGTACTGTTCGCATTCGGCTCGGCAGGCACAGGCGATACGCGCCACGAAGATGTGAACCACGACGGCACTGTCAACGACGCTGACCTGCTGACCGTACTACTCCGCTACGATGGAGATAGCTAATATCACTCAGCGGGCAAGTACCGTCATACTGTCGGCGTCCGACTGACGATATCACGATGCTTGAAACCCCACCAGGTAAAAAGTGGCACGGACAGGGCTGTCCGTGCCACGTGGTGCGTCAGGCGTCGTAATACAGCGCGAACTCGTAAGGGTGCGGACGGAGCAGAATCGCGTCCACCTCTTTCACGCGCTTGTACTCTAAGTAGGTCTCCAGCAGGTCAGGCGTGAACACGCCGCCACGCATCAGGAACTCATGGTCTTGTTCTAAGGCGTTCAGTGCGTCGGCGAGCGTCGGGGGTGTGGTGGGAATGCCTTTGCGCTCATCGGGTGGCAGCTCGTAGAGGTCTTTGTCAATCGGATCGGGTGGCATGATGCGGTTCTGGATGCCGTCGATGCCCGCCATCACCATCGCCGCGAACGCCAGATAGGGGTTGGCGGTGGGGTCCGGCGCGCGGAACTCGATGCGCCGCGCCTTCGGACTGCTGGAGTAGGTCGGGATTCGGATACACGCGCTGCGGTTGCGCTGGCTATACACGAGGTTAATCGGCGCTTCGTAGCCTGGCACCAATCGGCGATAGGAGTTGGTGGTCGGCGCAGCGAACGCCAGAAGCGCAGGCGCGTGCTTCAGGATGCCGCCGATGTAATACAGCGCGGTCTCGGAGAGCATCGCGTAGCCCCGCTCGTCGTAGAACAGGTTCTCGCCGTTTTTCCACAGGCTCTGGTGCGTGTGCATTCCCGAACCGTTGTCCTGAAACACGGGCTTAGGCATAAACGTCACGGTATAGCCGTTCCGTGCAGCGACATTGCGAATCACGTACTTATAGAGCTGCACCTTGTCGGCGATGCGCACGAGCGTATCGTACTTGATGTCGATCTCTGCTTGACCTGCTGCGCCGACCTCGTGGTGCTGCACCTCCACATCGATTCCGACCTGCTGCAGCGTGAGCATCATCTCGGTACGCAGGTCTTGCAGGGTGTCGGCGGGCGGACAGGGGAAGTAGCCGCCTTTCAGGCGCATCTTGTGCCCCAAGTTCGGACTCTCCTCGCGTCCCGTGTTCCACTCCGCCTCGTCCGAGTCGATATAGTAGTAGCCGAAGTGGCTGCCCTGCGCGTAGCGCACATCGTTGAACACATAGAACTCCACTTCGGGACCGAAGTAGGCGGTGTCGGCGATGCCTGTGGAGCGCAGGTAGTTCTCCGCCTTCTGCGCCACATAGCGCGGGTCGCGCGTGTACCGCTCGCGCGTGATAGGATCCACTACATTACAGGTTACGCTCACGGTGGGCACTTCGGGGAACGGATCCATAAACACGGTTTCAGGGTCGGGCAGCAGCAACATGTCCGAGACATTAATCGACTGGAAGCCGCGGATAGAGGAGCCGTCGAAACCGATACCTTCCTCGAACATCTCCTCTGTGAACGCCTCGATAGGCATCGAGAAATGATGCCACATGCCGAACAGATCCGTGAACTTAACATCAACGACACGCGCGTTATGCTCGCGCGCGAACTGAATCGCTTCGCGTGGACTCATAAGTTAGCCTCCTGTGATAGATTCCGGGTATCTGGCAGTTTGCCAGAGCGTGCGCTCGCGATTGAGCGCATTCTGAGGCGGCTTCGTTGCCGACAGGTGCGGGCAACCGAGCAACGCGGTGGGGAGTCTGCGTGCTTCGTTGCAGCGCAGTGAGGCGCGTGCGCGGTTCGTGAGTATTATACCCGATGACGGAAGCGGATTCAAGAGCGTCCGCTGTTGCCTCTTAAGCAGCCCATGCGGAATGGGTACACCCTACCCATAGGTCGCGCCGACAGCCCGTTCAACAGCGAAACTCGCAATTCTATTTGGAACCCACCCCTGCATTCCTGCAGTCCAACTTCCGATAATACTCTGCGGTAGGCAACACCTTCCGAACCTATACAGTGAGGTTATAAACATGTCCAAGCGGGAATTGAAGGTCGTGCGTTTGATTGAGCCGGAACTCTGCACGCGGTGTCGCTTTGCCGATATTGCGGATGTGGAGATGGCAGATGGGCGGGTGCAGCGGATGCTTTATTGCCGCAGGCTGGACTGCGATAATTGGGATTACGGCTCGGCGGAACCTGCGAAGCGGGTGGAACTGTCTAAAGGGTCAGAGGATTGGGATGACGTCGCGTGAGAAAGCTTTAGAAGAGGCGACCCGAACAGGGCTGGGGTTGGTGAGGATTTACATGCCTGTACCTCCTCCTGCAGAGCGTGATGAGCGAAGCGGGGCGCTCATCGCGCTGATTGAGACGCTGGCGCGAATCGACGAAGCGGGGCGTCGATTCGCCCAGCGCCTCCAGCAGGCGCATCTATAGATTTCATCCCTCCCACGCACGCGCCCTACACCGCAGCGCCGGGAACGCCCACTCCCGGCGCTGCCCTTTTCAGGTCAACTTCACTCTCCGCATTAGCCTCGAGAGCAGCCCCGGTGCAAACCGTTTGAGGTAAAGCGCAATCTTCTCGTAGCGGGCAATATAGACCTCTTCCTTGCGATTATGCAGGGCATTCACGATGTGGCGGGCGCAGACTTCTGCGGGCATACCCCTCGCGATGCGGTTATCCAGCACGCCATGCTCCTGTCCATCGCCACGCAGCGCATGAATCGAGACCTCTGTGCGCACAAATCCCGGACAAATCAGCGTGATGCGTATCCCCTGATCGTAGACCTCCGTGCGCAGAGAGTCGAAATAACCGTGGAGCGCGTGCTTCGAGGCGCAGTAGGCGGACTGGCGCGGCGTGCTGAACTTGCCCAGCAGACTGCTCACAACGGCGATGTGCCCGCCGCCGCGCTCAATCATATACGACCCGAGCGTCTTCGTCAGCGAGACCACGCTGAAGTAGTTCACCTCCATAATGCGCCGATCCACGCTGAAGTCGGTTTCCAGCACGAGCGACCGTTGCGAGATGCCCGCGTTGTTGACGAGGATGTCTACCTGCCCGAAATGTTCAATCG
>JAOAFW010000311.1 GCA_026416065.1 Fimbriimonadales bacterium | reverse complement strand
CCCCCGAACCCGCTCCCCCGCGCCGATATGGACGCGCTTTTACAGCAAGCCCTGCATGAATGTGTTGAGGCGGGCGTCGTGGGCAACACCGCCACACCGTGGCTGCTGAAACGCCTCGCCGAACTCAGTGGGGGACGCACCGTGCAGGTCAACCTCGCGCTGCTGGAAGCCAACGCCCGGTTAGCCGGACAGATTGCCAACGCACTCCGTCTCAGTCCCTGAAACGAAAGGTACAATTCCCGTCGTATGCCGTCCGACCAAATCATCGTTCAGGGGATCGAGTTTTACGCCTACCATGGCGTGCCCGATGCGGAACAGCAGATAGGGCATCGCTATCGGGTCGACATCGTTGCTGATATCGACCTGCGCGAGGCAGGGCGCACGGACGACCTGCGCCACACCGTGAGCTACGGCGACCTGGCGCGGTTGGCGATTCAAATCGGCACCTCGCAGCAGACGCGCCTTCTGGAAACACTGGCGGAGCAGATGTGCGCCGCGATTCTGGAACGGTTTCCGCCTATTCAGCGTGTGGAGCTGTTCATAGCGAAGCGGTTGCCGCCCACAGGAACGATTACGGAACTCGCAGGGGTCAAAATTGTGAGGGCGCGCTCCTGATATGTTGACGCAGCGATTGATACTTGTCGGGGATGAGGCGCACGATAGACCGCTGATTCAGCAAGCGGCGGCGATTATCCGCGCGGGCGGGCTGGTGGCGTTTCCTACTGAGACGGTGTACGGACTGGGCGCGGACGCGCTGAACTCAGAAGCGGTGCGGCGTATCTTCATCGCGAAGGGACGACCGGCGTGGGACCCGCTGATTGTGCATGTGGACACGCCTGAAGCGATTCGACGCTACACGCACGATCACTCCGAACTGGTGGATCAGCTCATCGGAAGCTTCATGCCGGGCGCGCTGACGCTGGTGCTGCCCAAGCAAGCGATGATTTCGGATGTGGTGACCGCCGGACGGGACACGGTGGCGATTCGGATCCCCCAACACCCGGTCGCGCGCGCCCTGATCCGCTACAGCGGAACCCCCATCGCTGCGCCCAGCGCGAACAAGTTCGGACGTCCCAGCCCCACCACAGCTGACCATGTGCTGCACGACCTGAGCGGTGAAATTGAGGCGGTGCTGGACGCCGGGCAGACACCAATGGGCGTGGAGTCGACGATTCTGGATTTGACCACTCAACCGCCGACGTTGCTTCGCCCGGGCGGCGTGCCCAAAGAAGCCATCGAGTCGGTAATCGGCAAGGTGCGCGTGCTGGGTGAGTCGATCGAAGAAGGTACTGCACTGCCTGCGCCGGGGCTTAGCGCACGCCACTACGCGCCCAGAGCGAAAGTGCTGCTCTGCGCTCCGACGCCCGACGCCTTCTACGGCGCGCTCAAGGACGCGCTCAGCCAATATCCGTTCGTGGGCGCGATGCGTCCCGACGGGTGGCGCGTTCCGGACGACCCGCGCCTGCGTGTGTATGAGTGGGGCGCGTGGGGCGACTGGAAGACGCTGGCGCACCGTTTGTTCGCAGGGCTGCGCGGGTTGGAGGGGGCGGAGACCCACGCTATCGTGTGCCCGCTGCCCCCGGAAGAAGATTTGGCACGTGCGCTGCGCGACCGCCTGCAGCGCGCTGCGCACGGCTCATAAGTTCAACCCGGCGATATACTCGCTCAGCTCGCGCTGCGCTCGAGCGCGCTGCTCGCTCAACCGCTGCACCGCACGCCGCGCCTCCTCAATCTCGCGCTCCTGCTGCGTCAGCTTCTGCACATACTGGCGATAGAGGTCGGAGTTGCGATCCAGCGTTTTCATATTCTCGCGGATGCGCGCCTGGTCGTCGCTAATCGCGCGGATTTTTGCCTCCTGCTGGCGCATCTCAGCGTCGAGATTGCTAATCGCGCGGCGGCGGTTCAGAATCGTTGCCAACGCCTGACGCACCGGCTCGCTCAGTCGTTGGTTCTGCAGAAACAGACGCAGCGTCGTGTCGTCCGCTTCCAGCAGGGCGAGCGTCTCCTGCTCGGTGCGCTGCTCCGTAACCTTCAGCGTGCGGGTCTGGTTCGGCTCCAGTGCAAGGCGGAAGCGATAGAAGCTCGCCGTGCGTTCGGCGTCGCGTGGCTCCACCAGTTCCCACATGGCGTCGAGTGGCTGCTCCATCAGCAGCGTGCGCGGTTTGCTGTCACGATTTTCGATGCGGTACTCGTTCTCACGGCGAAGCAGGACACGCTGCTCCAGCACGCCATTCACGATCTTGACCGAAACTTGCTGCGAGGTCATATCCTCGCGATCGCGCACAACCTCTACCCCCAAATCCAGCGCGAAGGTCAGCACGCGCTCGCCTTTGGGTTCCAGCGTGGTCAGCTGAGCGTCGCCCCCGTAGGAGCCGTTCAGGTAGACCGTGACGGGTCCTTCCATCAGAGTCAGGTCGGTGGTGTTCGTCAGTTTCACGCCGAAGAAGGGGTGGCGCGGGTGGTTGGCAGGGTTATAGAGGGACACCGTTTCCACCCGCACGGGGCGGCTCAGCACGGGCAGCATCGCCGATTGCTGGCGCAGAATCGTCACGGGCTGGTCGATGCGATAGTCGAAGAGTGCGCCGCGTTCCTGTCCCGTTGCCATCTCGATAATGCTTTCACGCAAGGCGGCGTCGGCGTCTGCCAGACCGAACGCGGGGGGTGCAGCCGCTTCGCCACCGCGCCCAGCGATACCGGGCATCTCCATCGCCGCCTCCGCCTGCTTGCGCATCAGCGCTTCGGGGGCGGCTGGCAGCAACGCCTGGTCAATCTGCACCTGCAGGCGCGGACGCTGGATGTAAATTGGCTCGTACAGGTTCTGGATGAAGCTCACGGGGCGTCCCGACACCAGCTCCACACGCGCGTTGCGCC
>JAOAFW010000291.1 GCA_026416065.1 Fimbriimonadales bacterium | reverse complement strand
ACAAACAGGTTCGCAGGCGGCTGCACAGTGTCCGCGAAGGCTTCCTGCAGCAGCTGTATCCGATGGGACTTCGCGCCGCCAATCTTCACCGTCTCCAGCGTCGTGTACGCCGCGATACCGAACACCGTCAGTCCGATTACCGCGGCTCCAGCCAGTAGCCCCAACTTTGCCTTGAGGCTGAGATTGTTCAGCCAGTGCATGGTTCCACCTCTCCGAAATCGGTATCGGTATTATCGGCAGGGTAGGCGGGGATTTCACACCAATCAGGGTTTCAAATGGCGCAATTCGTCGGCGAGACACCGACGCTACGAAAGCGCCTGCGTAGCGTCAGCGCCTCGCTGACGACTACGAAAGTGCCGGCGTAGCGTCAGCGTCTCGCCGACGACTACGAAAGTGCCGGCGTAGCGTCAGCGCCTCGCTGACGAATCGTGTCGCTTGAAACCCCGATTGGTATTAGGTTGGAATACATTCCAGTCCCTCTGGTATGAAGTCTGGGCGCGTTCTCAACGCGCCCCCACAAAGCGTTGTGGGTAGGAGCGGGTTCGGAACCCGCCCCGCAGAAAAGGGACGACTCAACCTTTGGGGCACTTCCACACCCCCGATTCAGATGCGCCCCGCCCTCACGCCGCCACTTCCGCCCTCACGCCGGAACCTTCCGCCCCCACGCAGGAACTTCCGCCATCGCGCCGGGAACTTCCGCCGTCGCGCCGGGAACTTCCGCCGTCGCGCAGGAACCTTCCGCCCCCACGCAGGAACTTCCGCCGTCGCGCAGGAACCCTCCGCCCTCGCACAGGAACCTTCCGCCCTCACACAGGAAGGTACAATTCGGCGCGAGGTGAGCCTATGGACTACTTGCCCAAAACCTTGAGTGGGCTGATTGTATGGTTCGCGAACTTCGCGACCAAAATCGGCGGCTATGCAAGCACTTTCGGCTTGACCCCCGCCGAAGTAACGCAGGTGCAAACCGACCGCGCGACGCTGGAGCTGGTAATTAACGGCGCGAACATTCGGCGCGCGGACGCGGAGGAGTGGACGCAGTTTCGCGACACGGTGCTGTTTGCGCCGCTGGGCACGCCGATGCCCCCGATGCCCACGCCGGGCGCGGTGGGCTCGCTGCCTGCAGGCGCGATGGCGTCGATTATTCCGCGCACGCGCGCGCTGGTGCAACGCATTAAGGCGCATCCGAACTACACGCGGGCAATCGGCGAGGACTTGGGCATCGAGCCGCCCGAAACCACGCCGCCCGACCGCCCCGAGCTGAAAGCCCGCAGCGAGACGCAGTTTCGCGTGCGCCTGACCTTCGTGATGCGCGGGATGCCGATGATTGAAATCCAGTCGCGTCGGGGCAGCGAGGCGCAGTTCACCACGATTGCGTATGACACCAGTTCGCCCTATATTGACGGGCGCGAGCCGCTGGTGGCAGGTCAGGCAGAGGTGCGGGAGTATCGGGCACGCTATGTGGATCGCGACAACCAGCCGATTGGCGACTGGAGCGATGTGGTCAGCGCGGTAGCGAAGCCATAGGAGAAGACGATGGCAAACCCGTTCCCCGGCATGAACCCCTACCTGGAAAGCAGGCGGTATTGGAGCGACTTCCATACCCGCCTGATGACCTACATTAGCAACGCGCTGCAGCCCCAAATCCGCCCCCGCTATGTGGCGCGACTGGAGGAGCGTGTGTACATAGAAGAGTCGCGACGCGAAAGCCAGCCCGATGTGGTCATCCTGCGCACTCAGCAGCGCGACGCCCCCGTCGCCACCGTGGAAGCCGCTTACGACCCACCCCAAGTGCTGCATGTGGAAGAGGCGTTGCACACAGAGGTCTATGTGCAGGTGCTGGACAGGGAGCAGGGGCTGCGCTTGGTGACGGTAATTGAGGTGCTTAGCCCCACGAACAAGGAGGCGGGCACGAAGGGACGCGAGCTGTACCTGCGCAAGCAGGCGGAGATTCTCAAGAGCGATGTGCATTTGGTGGAGATTGACCTGCTGCGCGGGGGCGAGTATACGCTGGCGCCGCCGCGGGGCAAGGTGATGGAGCAGTTGGGCAGCGCGTGGCACTACCTGATTAGCATCAGTCGCGCCGACGACCCTTACAACTTCTGGCTGTATGCGCGCACCCTTCGGGAGCGGTTGCCCGTTATCCCCATTCCGCTGGCGATTGGCGACGGCTTTGCGCGGCTGGACTTGCAGGCGTTGGTGAACCAGTGCTACGAGGACGGCGCATACGAGGCGACGATCGATTATAGCGCCCCACCGCCTCCCCCTCCGTTGAGCGCGGAGGACTTGGCGTGGCTGGACGCGCTGCTGCGTGAGCAGGGGCTGCGTTGCGATTAGCTTTTTGCTGCGACGGTCTTAGCGCGACGCTTCTTTTTGGGCTTGGTATCGCTAAGAGCGTGGGCGCAGTAGGTGTGCACGAGCGCCTCTACCTGTTCGCGGTGGTCGCCATACCAGAGGAAGATCCCGCGAAAGGCATTAAGGCGTGTGGGCTGCGCGAAGGGGCTAAGTAGCACGCCCTCCTCGCCCCACACCACGCGCTTGGCTTTGTCCCGGCGCATTACGCGGGGCGACCAGCCGCGCTGGCGAACCTTTTCGGCGTCGGCTTCGTAGCGGATGGGGATGAAAAAGTCTGCCGTTGCGCTCCAGAGCATCCACAGCGCTGCCACCCCGAAAATCCAGTGCCCCATTAGCCACGCGCCCAGAATCGGCACCCCCACCAACACGAGCACGAGCACGGGCAACCGCTCGGGCTGACGCTTCATCAGGTGCACCTGCCAGCGCAACACGGGAGGCTCGCTCATACCGCTTAATTTGTCTGTGGCGCCACCTCGCCTGCGGGCTTCTCACGGAACAGCACGGCAAACACAATCCCCGCAAGAATGGTGATCACCGCGCCGATGCTGAATACGATCGCGTAGTTCGTTGTCTCGCCCACTTTGAAGGTGTCGCTGAGCCAACCTGCGAAGAAGAAGCCGATAATCATCCCGATGCCCAGAATCGCCACATTGATGAGCGATTGGGCAGAAGAGCGGATGTCGCGTGGCGCCACCATATCGGTGTAGATGAATGCTACCACGAAGAAGAACACATAGCAAAAGCCGTGGAGCGCCAGCGCCGCCACTGAGAGCCACACAGTCCACGGCGCTTGTTGGTGAAAGTGCCATGTGAGCGCGAAGACGAGATAGCGCGCGGGCCACGCGAAAATGCCCAGCAGCATCGCCTTGCGCACGCCCCACACAGGTAGCACCGCAGGCAACATCAGCGCAATCGTGAAAATCTCGGCTATTTGGGCGATGTTCATCCACGCGGGCACGGTTGCGTCTGTAATCCCCACCACAGGACCCGCCGCGCGCAGGAACGGCGATGTGAGCTGGTAATACAGCGGCAACTCGGTTGCGACAATCATCGCGATGATGAAGAAGACTCGGTAGTTGGGGTCGCGCAACAGCACAAGCGCTTCGCGAAAAGCTAAGGGGTCGGCTGCCTCTTCTTTAGCGGGCGGCGTGTTGGGCAAGGTCAGGCATGCAAGCGCCGCCACCAGTGAGACCGCCCCTGCGATTACAAACAAGTCAATCGCGCCCCACTGCTGCGAATTGAACTGCGTGCGGATGAACGAAACGCCGTAGTTGGCAGCAATCCAGCCGACTGTGCCCCACATGCGAATCGGACCGAACTCCACCTCTGGGTTTTTGAGGTTGCGCAGCGCCACTGAGTTCGAAAGCGCCAGCGTCGGTGCGTAGAAGAAAGCATAGCCCAGCATCAACGCCGTGAGGGGAATGAGTTCTCGCTGGAGCGCCAGCACAAAAAGGAGAATCCCACCCACGAAGTGGAACAGCATAAGGGCGCGCTGTGCGGGCATGAAGCGGTCGGCAATCTGACCTGCCGTGAAGGGCACGATCAGGTTCATAATCGGCAGGGCGTTGTAGATGAGCGAAACCGCCACTCCGCTAAAACCTTTACTGTTGAGGTAGCCTGAGAGGTCCACTGCCCACGCGCCCCAAATCGCATACTGCAGGAACATCATCACTGCCAGCGACGGGCGCTCTTTCAGCACGCGAATCGCAATCACGAAGGTGCTTTCTCGTCGTTCCATGCTCGCCTCCTTGCCTGCTCGGAAGGAAGTGATTCGCGCTGCAGTGGACGGATTCCTGCCGAGCAAACTTGTGAAGCATAGCCCCTCCGTCAGGTTCTCCCCGCTCCGCGAGGGGGACCGAAAAAAAAAAGAAACACTTGGTTCCCCCTTGAAAAGGGGGAACCTAAAGG
>JAOAFW010000289.1 GCA_026416065.1 Fimbriimonadales bacterium | reverse complement strand
AGATGTGTATAAGAGACAGTCACGGCGTAGGTCTTGCGCTCCTCCACGAGCTGGTTCAGCGCAGGGTCGTTCTGGGGATTAATGGCTTGCTTGAGCAGCTCGGGCGACCATGTACCGATGCCCCAGAAGCCGATGACGCCCACCGCCGCCAGTCCGACGCCGATTAGGGTGTGATAGCGCCAGCGCGGGTCTATGAACAGCTCCGCGAACGAGCCGAGTTTCTCGCCGATCGCCCGCGCCTGTCGCCACTTCTCAGGCTCGCGCACGAAGAGGCGGATAACAAACACCAACAACGCGGGGAAAAAGCCCACGGCGAACGCCCAGCGCCAGCCTAAGTTCGGATTCGCGCCCACGAGCAGATAAATCACCGCCGCGAGCAGGTTGCCAATCGCCGAGCATGCCTGCATGATGCCCAGCGCGGTGGGGCGGGCATGCGCAGGGAAGGTTTCTGCTACCAGCGCCGCGCCCGCCGCGAACTCGCCCCCGATGCCTAAACCCACCAGAAAGCGCAGCAGCGCGAACTGCTCCCATGTCTGGGCGAACGCACTCAGCCCCGTGAAACCTGCATACATCAGCACGGTAATCATCATCGTGCGCGTGCGTCCCAGTTTGTCGCCAACAATCCCGAACAGGAAGCCCCCCGTTGCCCAGCCCGCGATGAAAATCATTTGCACAATCCCTGAATAGTAGGCGACCTGCTCTTTGGGGGCGTTCGGACCGAGTAGCTCGGTCATCGCGGGCTGACGCGCCAGCACATACAGCCACTGATCCATCGTGTCGAACAGCCAGCCAAGCGCAGCGACGGTCAACACGAGCCAGTGGTAGCCCGTCAGCCCGCTGTACCAGCGCTGGGGACGCGCTTCAGGGACAATCGACATTTAGAGGAGACCCGCCTGCTTCAACACCTGCGCGAATTCAGGATACTTCTCGATCTCTGCGCGAATACCTTGCAACTGCGCCTTCGCCATCGCACCCATCGGACTGTTAGCAACCGCCCGCAACTGTTGCACCATCGCACGACGGGCACGTGGCGTTACGAACTGATTAAACGAGCCGAACATTGTATCCTGCACGTGAACCTTCCATCCTTCTTCAGTTTTTGTCAGCACATAGGTCGGTTTGATGGTTTCCGTTTTACCGTCCACTGCGACTTCCATCACTACACGCGCCTTCGCCCGATCGCTTTCCGCTGTAAGTGATTCGATGGTGACCTTCTGTGTCTGTCCCAGCGAGGCGTCACCATAGCCCGGATAGATGGCACGCACAGGGTCGGCTCCTGCCATGCTGGGGTTCATCGCAGCCGCAGCGGAGATTAAGCCGACGATTGCACCGGTTTTGTCAATGTATTGCTCCACTTTTTGGCTATCGTTGGCTTTCGCAGCAGCGAAAAACTGGCTCAGCGCATACTGAGGCGATTTGGTGTACACCAGGAAATACCATGCGCCCACACCGACTCCCGCTACGAGTAGCAGGAACACGACGATACCTAATATCCGACCCGATTCGCGTCTCTTCATAGAGTTCACCTCGTGGGAGGAGTTCGGCGACATGGTGAAGATTCCTGCAAAGAAGCGTCTTATACCAGTCGGCGTTTCAAGTGGCGCAATCGTCGGCGGGACGCCGACGCTACGCGCTATGCCTCCGTAGCGTTGGCGTCCCGCCGACGACATCGCGGCGTTTGCTCGGACGATTGGTATTGGATGTGGCCCGTGCCGAGCTCAGGTCCCTCGCTTTGCTCGGAATGCAACTGTCCCTCTCGGAAAAGCCTTGCCCTTCCGAGCGAAGTAAGGAATCCTGTTTTAGCACGGTTTCAAATTTGCGTGAGCGATTTCAAGCGGGTGCCGCTTTGCGGAGACTTTTTATGCCTCAGGTTCCACCTCGTACCCGTTAAAGGTCTGATTAATCGCCTCGATGAGTTCCTCGCCTTCCAAGGGACGGGACTCAACCACAGGCGGCGGGGGTGGTTCTTGGGAAGGGGGATCGTTGGAGTATTCGAGTCTCACCGGAGCGTTTGGCATACCCAGTGCAGCGCGTGCTGCCTGAACCAGGTTCTGTTCGCGACGCGCGTTTTGTTTGAAGAATTCGTAAGCCATCTGGCTGGCAAGGATGAGGCGAATCACTCCGTTCTCGACTGCCACGCGCGAGCCGCGCAGATGCATTCCTCCAGCCGGGCTGCGCTGAATGAGTTCTTCCGCCTTCTGTTGCCAGAGCTGGTTCGCATAGGCAGGGTTCACGCCGTCGTCCTCAGGAGCGGTCGGCTGCGGGTGTACCGTCGCGCTCTCAGCAGGGGAAGGCGTGGGCGTTGCTTCTGCGGGGGGCGCTGGCACGGGCGACGGGGACTTGGCTTGAGGGACAGAGATCGGCGCCGCCTGCGTCTGCGGCGGATAGGGCGCACCAGCCTGCATCGCGGGCGTCTCGCTGGCGAACATCAGCAGGTAGAGTTCCAGAATGGCGCGGGGTGAGCCCGAGCTGCGCATCTCACTCAGCGCGCCCGCCATTCGCTCCCACCAGCTCAGCAGACGGGGCACGCCTGCCCGACGCGCCTGCTCGATCATCGCGCTCCATTGGGTCGGGTCATACATGCCTGCCCTGTCCTGCGCGTGCAAAGCCGCCTGAATCAACATCCGCCAGTGCTGGATAAGCGACTCGGCGAACACCCGTGGTTCGCGCCCCAGCAGCATTTGCCCGTCGAGCAAGTTGAGCGCTTTGCCCGCATCGTGGTCAAGGAGCGCGTCAGTAAGCTGCATCAGGGTCTCGTCTTCCAGCATCCCGAGCGCGTTGTACACCGTTTGAGGGGTAATCACACCGTCCTCGCTGAAGGCGATGACCTGCTCTAAGGCGGTGAGCGCGTCGCGCCATGAGCCATCTGCTGCGCGCGCCACAAGGTGCAACGCTGCTGGCTCCGCCCGAAATCCCTCGTTGTCCAGCACCTGCTGTAGACGTTTGGCGATGTCAGCAATCGTGCCCCTGTGGAAGTCGAATCGCTGGCAGCGTGAGCGTATCGTCGGGGGCACGCGATGAAACTCGGTCGTCGCCAGAACGAAAATCACATGCGGGGGTGGCTCCTCGATGGTTTTCAACAGTGCGTCGAACGCCTTCGCCGAGAGGTCATGCACCTCGTCGATAATGTAAATCTTGTAGCGCGCCTCCATCGGGGGGTATTTGGCGTTCTCGATAATCGAGGTGCGCACATCCTCGATACTGGTCTCGGACGCAGCGTCCATCTCGACCACATCAACGCAGCTGCCTGTCTGAATCGAGAGACAAAAACGACACTGGTTGCACGGATTGGGCGTCGGTCCTTGCTCGCAGTTGAGGGCTTTCGCCAACAGGCGCGCTGTAGAGGTCTTGCCCGTTCCACGCGGACCACAGAACAGATACGCATGCGCCAACCGCCCTTGCTGGATCGCGTTCCGCAAGGTCACTGTTACATGCGATTGCCCCATCAACTCATCGAAGGTCTGCGCTCGATATTTGCGATACAGGCTGATATACGCCACGACGAAATTGTACCTGTTCTGTATTCGCGCTGTCTCCTCACTACAGACTCCCGTCTTGCTCGGTCAGGTATCCTATTCAGAGATGAAAGTACAACCAGTGGCGTGGCGCGAGGGCGTTGTGGCGATTCTCGATCAGACGCAGCTGCCCGCACGAGTGGTGATTGAGGAGTTCGACGACTGGCGCGGGGTTGCGGAGGCGATCCGGGAGATGAAGGTGCGCGGCGCGCCCGCTATCGGCATCGCGGCGGCATACGGGCTGGTGTTAGCGGCGCATCAGATTCAGGGGACGACGATGGATGCCTTCCGCACGGCGTTCGGCGCGGTGTGCGCGGCGTTCGCCCAGACGCGCCCCACGGCGGTGAACCTGTTCGGCGCGATTGAACGGATGCAGCAGGTCGTCGCTCGGAGCCAGACGCCCGACGAAGCGCGCACGCGCCTGCTCGCCGAAGCGGAAGCCATCCAGCGCGAAGACTACGAAGCCGACCGCGCGATGGGAGAACAGGGCGCGGAACTGCTTCCCGACAACGCGCGCGTGATGACTATTTGCAACACGGGCGCACTGGCGACGGGAGGAATCGGTACTGCGCTGGGCATTATCCGCGTCGCCTATGCTCAGAGCAAACTGCGCCACGTGTACGCCTGCGAAACGCGCCCGCGCATGCAGGGGCTGAAACTCACCGCGTGGGAACTGCTGCAGGAGGGTATCCCCTTCGAAGTGATTGCCGACGGCGCAGCGGGAACGTTGATGGCGCAGGGCAAGGTGGACGCCGTCATCGCAGGGGCAGACCGCATCGCCGCCAACGGCGACACCGCTAACAAGATAGGCACCTACACCCTCGCCGTGCTGGCGCGCTATCACGGCATACCCTTCTACATCGCCGCGCCCGAGTCGACCATCGACCCGGCGACGGTGGACGGCGCCGCAATCCCCATAGAGTACCGCGACGCCTCGGAGCTGACGCACATCGGTGGGTTGCAAGTTGCGCCTACCGGCGCGCCCGCGCTGAACCCCGCGTTCGATGTGACGCCCGCCACACTCATCGCGGCGATTATCACCGAGAAAGGCGTCTATCGCCCGCCGTATCGGTTCGAAAACTCAGCCTAAGCCGCCTAAGCCGCGCGGCGTGCGCAGTTCATCCTGCAGGCAGGCTATCTGTTCCCACGTATAGCCGACTCGCAGCACGGTCATCTCGTCGAACGGCTTGCCGATGATTTGCAACCCGACAGGCAACCCGTCCACGAAGCCGCACGGCACGCTCAAGCCCGGCAGCCCGGCAAGGTTCACCGGGATTGTCAACACATCAGCGAGCTTCATCGCCAGCGGGTCGTCCACCAGCTCGCCGATTTTGAAAGCGGGTGTGGGCGTGGTAGGGCAGACCAGCGCGTCCACTTGCTGGAATACCGAATCGAACTGCTGGCGCAGCAGTGTGCGCCCCTTCTGCGCTTTCAGGTAAAACGCATCGTAGTAGCCCGAGGAGAGCGCGTAGGTGCCGATGATAATCCGCTGGATCACTTCCTTGCCGAATCCCGTAGCACGGGTGGCTTCCATCATCCCGATATGCCCTTTCTCCGCGCCCACGCGCAAGCCGTAGCGCACGCCGTCGTAACGAGCCAGATTCGAGGAACACTCCGCCGGGGCAAGGATGTAGTAAATCGCTAGCGACTGCTCTGCCATCGGCAGCGAGACTTCCTGCACCTCTGCCCCGACCGACTCCAGCAGCCCAATCGCCTTCTGCACGGTCTCCGCCACTTCAGGCTGCACGCCCTGCGCAAAAAATTCTTTTGGCACGCCCAGCCGGATACCCTTGATATCGTCAATCAGCGCGTCCCGGAAGTCCGGCGCAGGCAGTTCGACGCTGGTAGCATCGTGGGGGTCTTTGCCCACGATAGCGTTCAGCACGATGGCGCAGTCTTCGACGGTTTTGGTGAGCGGTCCGATTTGATCCAGCGAGGAGGCGTAGGCGACGAGTCCGTAGCGACTCACGCGCCCATAGGTGGGCTTGAGTCCGACCGTCCCACAGAAGGCGGCAGGCTGTCGGATGGAGCCGCCCGTGTCGGAGCCGAGCGTGGCATACGCCATGTGTGCGGCGACCGCTGCCGCCGAACCACCCGACGAGCCACCCGGCACACGCTCCAAATCCCACGGGTTGCGCGTGACGTGGAACGCCGAGAACTCGGTGGATGACCCCATCGCGAACTCGTCCATGTTGAGCTTGCCGACGAACACGGCACCCGCCTCGCGCAACTGTTTCACGACCGTTGCGTCATAGGGGGGGACGAAGTTATGCAAGATTCGGGAAGCGCAGGTGGTGCGCACGCCCGCGGTGCAGAGGTTGTCTTTCAGCGCAACGGGCACACCCAGCAGTGGGGTGCGCTCGCCGGCGTCCAGACGCGCCTGTGCCTGCTGCGCCATCTCCAACGCCAGCTCAGGCGTCGGTGTGAGGAACGCTTGCACCTGAGGCTCCACCGCGCTGATGTGTGTCAAGGTCGCTTCGGCAAGCTCCACCGCCGAGATCTCGCGCTGGTGCAACTTCTGGCTGATTTCGGCAAGGCTTAGGGTCAGCAGCTCCTTCATCTACTCCTCCACAATACGGGGTACGATAAACAGTCCATCGCGCGCTTCGGGGGCATTCGCCAGCGCCGCCTCACGCGGCAGCGTTGCCCCGACCACATCCTCGCGAAAGGCGTTATACACGGGGAACGAATGGGAAGTTGGCTCCACCTCATCTAATGGCAACGCCTGCAGGCGTTCGAAATGCGCCATCAGCGCGTTGATGGCGTGCATCAAATCAGTGAGCTGCTCGTCGCTCAACTCCAATCGCGCCAGCTTCGCCGTGTGCCGCATCTGCTCTAAGGTGAGTGCCATCGGTGGGAAGTATACCTCGTAGATAAGGTATCATGCGGCTGTGCCCGAACCATTCGCTGTCGAACGCGCTGCTTTCACGCAATTCAAGCAAGAGTGCGAGAAGGATACCGTACTTAAGAATGACATTGAAACGGCTCTCACGGAGTTGCTGGGGCGATTTTCAACTGCCATCTACGAAAACCGTTTTGTGGTGGGTGGCGCGCTTGAAGTGATTATGGTAGCGGCACTACGCGCAGCAGGTGTTGAGGCGGTGGACATCGGCGCTCGTGAGGAACGATTAGACATCCGAATTCCAGACGGTGGCTTTTCAGTCAAGGGACATTTTCGAGGAAGTGGGGATATTCGTCTTATCAATGTTCTGGGCGATTCGAGCCAAGCAAAGTGGGAAGAAGCTACGCTATTCGTCTTGCACGGGGTAGGGATCGGCTATGCCGACCCTAATCTACTTGCCTCCCGCAACGTGGTTCGGCGAGTAGGCGATGCGATTGTTGCGCACTATACCACACTGAAAGCCTTCTTCGCTCAAAACTCGCACTGGTTGATTGAGTGCGCAGTTCCTCAATCGCTCCAGAACGAGGGAGAGAGTGAGTT
>JAOAFW010000089.1 GCA_026416065.1 Fimbriimonadales bacterium | reverse complement strand
CTGCCGACAGCACGCCCGAAGCGCAACGCACCCACGAGTTCGTGCTGCAGAACCTGCACACAATGCACGGGGGCGTGTTCAGCCTGCTGTGGCGCACGCTGGACGCGCTCGCTAAAGGCGTCGCGATTCTGGAGAAACTGTACGCCTATCGCGCCGAGCCACCCCACGCAGGGCGATGGACGCTGCAGGGCTTCAAGGCGAAGAACCCTGCGCTGTTTCGGTTCGAAGTAGACGCCTATCGGAACCTGCAGTCGCTGGTTCTGTATACGCCAAGCGGCGAGCGGCTGAGCCTACCCCGCGAGAAGTTCGTCGTGTACGCCTACAACCCACGCTACGAATCGCCTGCGGGCGAGTCGGACTTGCGCGCCGCCTATCGCGCATGGCGCAGCAAGGAGCGGATACTGCAACTGTGGGATTTGTTTCTGGCGAAGTACGCCTCGCCCACGCTGATTGGCGTCTACAGGCGAGGCTTGCCTCCCGCGCAACAAGAGGAGCTGCTGCGCGCCCTCGATAAAGTACAACAGGAGACGGCGATTATCGTGCCTGAAGAGGTGAAAGTGGACGCGCTGGAGTTCAAGCAGTCGGGCGCGGAGAGCTTCGCCCAAGCCATCGCCCACCACAACGCCGAAATCGCCAAAAGCATTCTGGGCGAGACGCTCACCACCGACGAGGGACAGCGCGTGGGCAGCCTCGCGCTGGGGCAGGTCCACCTGAAAGTGCTACAGACTCAGTTGCGCTCCCTGCGCGCCGACCTCGCCGAGCGCGTAATGCAAGACCAAATCATCCGACCGCTGGTGCAGCTCAATTTCGGCGATGCGCCTGTCCCGCGTTTCGTATGGGAAGAAGAATGAGCGATTCTACCCGTAGCCGTTCGGATGCGCCACGAACCATCGGTACGCATGCTCAATCATTGTTTCCAGCTGCGGATAGCGAGGCTGCCAGCCGAGTTCGCGCTTCGCCTTTTCAGAGGATGCCACAAGCCGCGCCGGATCGCCCGGACGGCGCGGCGCATAAACCGCTGGGATTGGTTTGCCCACCACTTGCTCGGCGGTGCGAATCACCTCCAGCACGGAGTAGCCCTGCCCGTTGCCGAGATTGTAAACCTCGCTGGGCGCGCCTGCACGCAACCGCTGCAACGCCAAGTAGTGCGCCTCACACAGATCCCACACATGCACATAATCGCGGACACACGAACCATCGGGGGTATCGTAATCCGTACCGAATACCGAGATCGATTCGCGCTTACCCAGCGCGGCGAACAGCGTGAGCGGGATAAGATGCTCTTCCGGACGGTGGTCTTCGCCCAGCGCGCCGTCGGGGTCTGCGCCCGCCGCGTTGAAGTAGCGCAACGCCATCGAGCGAATCCCGTACGCCTGTCCGTACCAGCGCAGCATACCCTCCATCACACGCTTCGTCTCGCCGTAGGTGTTCGTCGGGTTCAGGGGATGCGTTTCGGGAATGGGAACCTCCACAGGCTCACCATACACAGCCGCTGTCGAGGAGAAAATAATCTGCTGAACTCCACTCAGGCGCATCGCTTCCATCAGGCGCAGGCAGCCCAGCACGTTGTTGTCGTAATACTTCGCAGGTTCACGCATCGACTCGCCCGCAAAGATAAACGCCGCAAAGTGCATCACGCACTCTATCTCATACTTACTGAACACCGCGTTGAGCATCTCGGCGTCGCGTAGGTCGCCCACTTCCACTACGCCACCGAAAACCGCCTCCTTGTGCCCTGTGGAAAAGTTATCCAGTACAACGACCCGCTCGCCCTTTTGCAGCAGATACTTCACCATGTGCGAGCCGATGTAGCCCGCGCCGCCGATGACCAGGATCATATAACGGGATTTTACCATATCGGGCAGGAACTTGAACATTTTATGCATATATAAAGGCGGAGGTACGGCTATGGTGTTCAAAAGTCCTTATGCGGATCTGGTGATCCCCGATGTCGGGGTTCCACAGATGGTTTACCAGCATGCGTTGCAGTACGGCGAGAAGCCTGCGATGATCGATGGACTGACAGGGCGCACGATTACCTACAAGCAGTTATATGGCGGCGTGCAGCGCGTGGCAGGTAATCTGGCGAAGCGTGGGTTGCGCAAAGGTGAGGTCGTCGGGATCTACTCTCCGAACCTGCCAGAGTACCCCCTGGCGTATCACGGGGTCGCGCTGGCGGGCGGAATCGTGACGACGGCGAACCCACTGTATACCGCCGACGAACTCGCCTATCAGTTGCGCGATTCAGGAGCGAAGTTCTTAATCACAGCGGGTCCTTTGTTGGAAAAGGCGATCCCCGCGGCGCAGCAGGCGGGTGTGCAGGAGGTGTTTGTCATCGGCGAGGGCGAAGGAGCAACCCCGTTCACCAAACTGCTTACCGAAGCCGAACCACCTCAGGTGGCAATCAACCCTGCGGAAGACCTTATCGTCTTGCCTTACTCCAGCGGTACCACAGGGCTGCCCAAAGGCGTGATGCTCACCCATCGTAACCTCGTGGCGAATATGGTGCAGACGCTGGCGTCAGGCGTGAACCTGCAACAGGACGAGCGCGTCATTGGCATTCTGCCCTTCTACCATATCTACGGAATGCTGGTTATCCTGAATCTGTGCCTCTATCGTGGGATGACCATCGTGACCATGCCCCGATTCGACCTGGAGCAGTTCCTCAAAGTGATGCAGGACTACAAAATCACGCGGGCGAACCTCGTGCCGCCTATTATCCTTGCGCTGGCGAAGCACCCGATTGTGGACAACTACGACCTGTCGCATCTGAAAATCATCATGTCGGGCGCAGCGCCGCTGAGTGCAGATCTGGCACAGGCGTGTTCCGAGCGGCTGGGCTGCATCGTGCTACAGGGCTACGGATTGACCGAGACCAGCCCCGTAACGCATGTCAACCCCGAAGACCCCGCACGCATCAAGCTCGGCTCGGTGGGCGTGCCGATTGCCAACACAGAGTGTGCCGTCGTGAGCTTGGAGACGGGCAACCCGCTCGGCGTGCGCGAGGAAGGCGAAATCTGGATTCGCGGTCCTCAGGTGATGAGGGGCTACTTGAACAATCCAGACGCGACCGCACAGACGCTCACGCCCGATGGCTGGCTCCGCACGGGCGATGTAGGCTATGTGGATGAGGACGGCTACTTCTACATCGTCGATCGCGTGAAGGAGATGATTAAGTATAAAGGCTTGCAAATCGCCCCTGCGGAGCTGGAGGCGGTGCTGCTGACACACCCCGCCGTCGCCGACGCCGCCGTCATCCCCAGTCCCGATGAGGAAGCTGGCGAAGTGCCCAAAGCCTTCATCGTGCTGAAAGGACCGGCAACCGCAGAGCAACTGATGGAGTATGTTGCCGAGCGCGTCGCGCCGTTCAAGAAGATTCGACGCATCGAGTTCGTCGAGCAAATTCCCAAATCGCCATCGGGTAAAATTTTGCGGCGCGTGCTGGTGCAACAGGAACGCGAGGCGAAGCCGACTTAGGGCACGCACACGATTCCTCACCTTCGGCTCGGAATGACAGCTGCGCGAAAAATACAGCGTCATTCCGAGCAAGGCGAGGAATCTGAGCAGTATTTCTACGCTATCGGGTATCTTTAGCAAACGGTGAGGTGTGTTTTTATGCGAAAGGCAGCGATTCTGGCAGGGCTATGGACGATCCTTGTCTGCGCAACTGCGCAGACAGTGCAAATGACTCCCTATCTGGAGCGTGAACCCAACAGTAGCCTGAGTGCGCCTCAGGTAATTGACACGCCTGTAAGTCAACCCAGAGGCTTCGTTGTATGGGAAGCCCAGCTGGATACTGTCGGCGACCGCGACTTTTACCAATTCCGGATCACTCAGGCAGGAACCTACTCAATCCGCGTGGATACGAACCTCGACACCGTGCTGCGCTTGTACGATGCCAACGGCGTGCTGATCGCCGACAACGATAACGGGGGGAATCCCGATGTGCCTTTGAATCGGTTCGCTCCCGGGCTGACACGCGACCTGATACCTGGTACTTACATTGTCGAGGTGTTCTACTGGCAGAACTTGGCACGGGCGCGCTACGCGCTGCGTGTTTTTCCAGGAATAACCGCGCCTGACTACGATCCGACCGAACCTAACAATACGGAAGCGCAATCTATCTATTTGGGGCGTCTCTCGGGAGGTGAGCTGATTACCAGCGATTATCGCTTCCTGTCCTACGGTGGAGGTGATGTCGACGTGTACCGTTTCACTCTCGACAGCACCGGTCAGACGCTAAAAGTTCGGACGCAGACCTATGTGGACACCGTGCTACACGTCATCACGCCCAACGGACAGATTTACGTGAGTGACGACTCCGAGTGGGACATCCTGAACTTTGGCGCGTCAGAAGTGCGGATTAACCTCGCGCCGCGCGGAACCTACTACGTCTATGTGCGTTCGAACCCTGCTTGGGGGGGCTACTATCGCCTGAGGGTGAGCGCGCCACTGCCCAGCGAGATTTTTCTGCAAGATGGCAACACCACATTCAATCTGCGCGGACTGCGCGGTGACCGAACACGCAACCCCTTCAACAACGCCGACTGGACCCTGAACGGTAGAGATCAGTTCTACCAGATGGGTTGGTGGTATCGTGTGCGTGACATACACACCCGCGAGTTTACGCTGAGTAATCTGACCTACTACGATCAGGAACGCCCCAACCGCGCAATTCTCTCCTACTTAGAGCCAGATGGGTTGACTATCACAGCACAGTACGAACTGAAACGCACGTTCGACGGCGGCAGTGTGTTGTACGCAGATCTGGTGGTAATCAACTCCCATCCCCAGCCACGCACCGTTCATATTTTCCACTACTCAGACCTTGATGTGAGCGGCGTAACGACTAACCTCGCCAACTGGGATAGCGAGCGAATCCGCGTGGCGACCACGCTCGACCAAGTGTGGCTTGCTGCGCAGGCGACTTACACGCGCTGGCAGGTGGACGCCTTCCCGCAGGTGATTGATCGCTTGCTGGACACAGAGCCGACGGAACTGACAAACGGTACCCTGCCTCTGGAGGGAGACTTTGCAGGTGCATTGCAGTGGACGCTGTCGATGCAGCCGTTTGAATACCGCCTAGTGCGAGTCGCATACACCTTGAACACGACGCTTGCTGCACGACGCGCTGATGTCAACCGCGACGGCTGCGTCGACGATTCTGACCTGTTGAATGTCTTGTTTGAATTTAGAAACGAGGGACTCCTTTTAGACGCCGATGTCAATGGGGACAGCGTTGTCGACGACGCCGACCTGCTGGAGGTGCTGTTCTATTTTCGCAGTGGCTGTAGATAGGGTATCCTATACGCTGAACTAAGGCGAGGCTGCCAATATAATGGAGGAACCTATGAACGAGAAGGACATCATCCCCTATCGTCCGGGCTTAGAAGGCGTGACAGCAGGCGTCAGCGCGATTTCGGATGTGATCGCCGCCGAGAACCGATTGATTTATCGAGGCTACGATATCCGCGAGTTGGCGAAACACTGTTCATTCGAGGAGGTCGCCTACCTCGTGCTGATGGGCGAGCTACCCACACGTGCCCAGTTAGAACAGTTCAACAGGGAGCTTTTAACGAACCGTGAGCTGCCTGCGGAGGTATATAATGTGTTGCACGCGCTACCGAAGGAAGGCAACCTCATGGCAGCATTGCAAGCGGGTGTCGCCACGCTCGGCATGATGGATCACCATGCTGACGACCACTCGCACGACGCTAACCTCAAAAAAGCGATTCGCCTCACGGCAAGCATGGCGACCTTAGTTGCGAATGTCTACCGCATCCTGCACTACGAAGATCCCGTGAAGCCCAACCCCAACTTGGGGCACGCGGCGAATTTCCTGTATATGCTCTTCGGGCGCGAGCCGGAGCCGCTGCATGCCGAAGTGATGAACCTAACCTTCATCCTCTACACGGAACACGGCTATAACGCTTCTACCTTCACGGCGCGCGTAATTGCCTCCACACTGGCGGATATGTACTCAGCGGTGGTCGGCGCGATTGGCGCGTTGCGTGGCTCGCTGCACGGCGGCGCGAACGAGGCAGCGATGGAAGCGATGCTCGATATTGGGACGCCCGACCGCGCCGAAGCATGGGTGATGGAGAAACTCGCCCAGAAAGCGCGCATTATGGGCTTCGGACACCGTGAATACAAAACGGGCGATATCCGCGCCGTCATCCTGAAAGACTATGTGCGCCAGGTCGCTGAGCAGACGGGGCGGATGGACATCTATCAGATTCAGGAGACGATGGAACAGGTTATGAAGCGCGAAAAGAACCTGTTCCCGAATGTGGACTTCCCCGCCGCGGCGGTCTATTATATGATGGGCATCCCCATCCCGCTCTATACGCCCATCTTCGCCGCAGCGCGAATCGTGGGCTGGTCGGCGCATATTATCGAGCAGCACGATAACAACCGCCTCATCCGCCCGCGCAGCGACTACAGCGGTCCACGCGACCTGCCGTTCGTGCCGATCGACCAGCGCGGCTAATCGTGGCTTGGGCGTCCCCGCCCAAGCTCACTTCCGCTGTTTCGCCCACTGCTCCAGCATCTCTAACGCGCGGTCGCGGCTCTTGTCCAAAGGCTCTTGCGGGTAAGGGTAGGTCTTGCCCAGTTCCACGCCCGCCTGCTTCAGCACGCTTTCAGGGGC
>JAOAFW010000241.1 GCA_026416065.1 Fimbriimonadales bacterium | reverse complement strand
AGATTGACCCGCTCGCCCGAAATGCGGCGGAAACGGTTCACTCCGCTGGCGGATTCCGCAGGGAATTCCTGAGGCAGGATTTGCTGTACGCCCAAATCGATGGGAACCACAACCGGGTGCACATACAATACGGGGTCGCCTGTAGAGAAGTCGTAGCTGGTGGGCGCAATCATGCGCGGCAGGTTCGCCGCGCGCGATTTGAGCCGCTCCATCTCCTGTTGTGCCAGGCGCGTGGCAGCGTCGCTCTGACCCGAGCGTTTCAACGCCAAAAAGCCGCTCGGATACAGGCGAATGAACGCCAGTATGCCAATCGCCAGGATTCCCATTACCACCAGCACCTCGACCAGCGAGGCACCGCGTTGCTTTCTACCCATGCCTACCATCATGTTATCGCCCCTTGCTTGGAGCACGGGCATTCTACCCGTGCACTACTACTTCTGCGCAGCACGGACAGGACTATCCGTGCCACTCGTTCACGCCTGCTATGATCCAAACGCGCCTAAGGACGCATCGTGTACGGGGACTGGAACATCTCGTAAGAATCCATCGTTTCCACATTCCCCGTCAGGAACAGTACGATGTCGGTTTTCGCGCGGTTAGGAACATTACCTGAATAGGAACGATGATAGCTACACCAGGTGACCACAGCAGTCGTGTCGGGGTTGCGATAACCGAGCTGGCGTGGGTTGTCGGTAGGTTTGGGACCCACTGGACCGTCGAAATACCCTACGCTATAGTTCGTTGCACCTCCGTTCAGTTGATTTTCGCGCGCGTTCAGTTGCTGATTAGACCAGAAAAGCGTGTAGTGCAGCTCATGATTACTGCTTTGCCCGATTCGCCCGGTGGAGTAGCTGTCGTAGCGGTAGAAGCAGACGACGGGGCTGCTGGAGTCGCCCGGACGCAGGCGCACCGGTTGCCCCGCAAGCGCGTGCCCTTGTGGATAGACCGCCTGCACAATCAGTCGCTTGTCGTCGACGGGGTTATTCGGGCAATAGAAAATCTCGTCGTTCTTAAGGTAGTTGCCCAGTGGCTTCGGCGCGAGGTTAAACGGAACTGCCTGCGCGGAATTGCAAGTGAGATTACCGTTAGCGTCCACCGCATACGCGCCCAACACCGGCGGATAGGCGCGAAAATCATCCTTATAGGATTGGATCGCCACGAAAATCTGGCTCAAATTCGTAATACAGCGGCTCTTACGCGCGTTCTCACGCACTGTGCCCGCCACCGGGAAGATAATCGCCGCCAGAATCGCGATTATCGCAATCACCGTTAACAGCTCCACCAGCGTAAATCCTCGTCTCATCGTCGTGCCCCTGCGTCCTCACCGCTTTAGACGGCGGCTGTGTTGAATCAGGTTCCCGCCCTAATTATGACACAGGTCAGGATTTTCCTGCAATTGGAACGGCGGAGGCGTCTCTCTGCTGACGAGTTGGTACATTGCCTCCGCTACACACCGTGTGGTTGTTCTGTCGGGGCATGTTAGCCGCATCGGCACACTGCTAATCGGGTGGGTGGAGCACGATTGGCCCCGTGTACCGGGAGGGAGCAAGCGCGCGGGCAAAGCGACACCTCCCCCGTTCACAGGGGAGGTTGGGAGGGGGGAAGAAACACTGCGAGGGACGCTTTAATCTTTGAGGCACTCATCACTCAAACTCGATAAGCGGATTGGGCTATAATACGGTCATGCGCACATGGCTCGGAGTCTGGTTCGCTTGTATATGTATGGCAGGCAGTCTGCACGCTCAAACGCTCGGGGATGCGAGTCTGACCTATGACAGCGTCGTCAGTAGCAACCTCTCGTTCCCGATTGCGCTGGAGTTCTTAGACCCCGCTGACCCAACACGCTTTTTTGTGATTGAGAAAAACAGCGGGCGTGTGAAACTCGTGCAGAACAGCGTAGTGGTCAGCACCGTGTTAGACCTGCCCGTGAACAACGCCAGCGAGCGTGGCTTACTCGGTATCGCACTCCACCCCCAGTTCGCCACGAACGGGTTTGTGTATCTGTACTACACTCGCTCCAGCACTGGCAGCGATACAAGCACACAAACCGCATGGGTGGACAACCGTGTAGAGCGCTACCGCTGGAATGGATCCGCGTTAGTGGACCCCACGCTGATTGTCTCGTTTCCACGTGATGCCGCTCAGAACAACGGTCCCAATCACGATGGGGGTGTGATTCTCTTCGGACCCGACGGTAAACTTTACGGAGTCACGGGCGACCTGAATCGGGGGTTCCTGAGCAACCCGCGCATCGAGCAAAACACCAGCACGACGGCAGTGGCAGGAGTAGGCGGTATCTTTCGTCTGAACCCCGACGGCTCCATCCCGCCCGACAACCCCTTCGTCAACCACTCCGATGTACGCATCCGCTGGCTCTGGGCGTATGGCATTCGCAACAGCTTCGGCATGATGTTCGACAGTCTCACAGCGCGTCTCTGGATGACCGAGAATGGACCCAATCTGTATGACGAGATTAACCTTGTGGAGCGCGGTTTTAACAGCGGCTGGCTAAAAATCATGGGACCCGACTCGCGTAACGCGACCTACGGGGAAAATGGCAATCAGGCGTACAACGCAGATAGTCTCGTTTACCTGCCCAACGCCTACTATGCAGATCCGATCTTCTCGTGGCGCTCACCAATCGGCGTGACAAGCATCGCATTCCTGCGCTCAGCACGGTTCGAAACGAGCGTGCGTGATACAGCCCTGGTTGGGGAAAGCAACAACGGTGGGCTGTACCAATTCGTACTCAACACCGAGCGGAACGACTTTGTGCTATCAGGCGCGTTAGCCGACCGTGTGGCGGACGACTCTACCGAGCGCAACCTCTCGCTTGTTGGGACCAGCTGGGGTGTGGTGAGCGACCTGCGCATGGGACCCGATGGCTATCTGTATGTGGTGAGCCTGTACGCGAATCGCATCTATCGAATACGTCCCGTGAACCCGCCTGCGATTGTACACGGACAGGCACGTCTGGAAGGTAGGCAAGGACTACCACTCGGAGTGCCGCTAACGCTGGAGCTCATTCAGAGTGGGAGTACCGTGCAAACGATTAGTACAACGCTGGACGCCTACGGTAGGTTCTCCGAGCGCGTGGACGCGCCCGGAACCTATACGGTCCGAGCGCGGGCAAGAAAGTACCTGCCCATCACCCTGGGAAATGTAGCCATCGCAGCGCAAGGTTTCGCCTACTTGAGCCTGAACTTCCAGACGCTGGGCGACATCAATGGCGATGGCGTGATCGACGACGCCGATCTACTGAGCGTGTTGTTCGACTTTGGCTCGACAAGCTCCGAAACCGACTTGAACAACGATGGCGTGGTGGACGACGCCGACCTGCTCATCGTGTTGCTCAATTTCGGAAGCGGCAGCTGAATGGACGTCCTGATATCATCCCCTCCCTCGCCACGCGAGGGAGGGGAACAGCGCCCATGCTATGCGCAACCTAAGAGGAATTACAGACTGGGAGGTTACTGCCTGTATTTTCCAAATATTTTGATGGATTGTGGTATAATGTAAGCGTCATAATAGACACTTCCTTTCATGATAACAACACATGGAAGGGGATGGGGAAACGATCAGGGGAACTTTGAGGGAATTCCCCTTGTCTAACTCCCCCAAGTTGGGTACATTTGCTGCGCGGGCTGCATTAAGAGAAATGGAGGATGACCCATGAGACGACAGAACTGGCTACTTGGAGCGTTGACGATAGCCGCGACGCTGGCGAGCTTCAGCCCCAGCGTGGCGCAGCAGATTGAGTGTTGTACCTACAACGTGACGCATCACTTTCGCGTCTGTCTGCCGCCTAACTGCCGCCCACAGGTTCTCTGGAGCTGGCAGACACAAGCGGCGGCATGGCAGATTGGCTTCTCCCCTGTGATTAACCAGAACAACGGCAGCCAAGTTTATGCCGTTCCCAGCAGCGATTCGAAATGCGCGAACGCCGTTTACGGTCAGGAATGTGCCTTCTCCACAGCCTGTGCAAGCTTCAGCACGAGCCTGATTCCGGGTACGAACTGCGTGCAAGGAGTGCACCGGGCTGTAGGGCGCGCCTGCGTGCGCTGCCGTAGGCACGGCGCGAATGCGCAGTCCAGCTCAAAAATCATCATAGCGTGCCGTTTCCAGAATCCCTTCGGGGTACAGTGGGCGCCTGTGTTCCAGGACCAGGTGGGCGGCGGCTGCGGCGTGCAGATGATTGACCCCGTGTATGTGAAGCTGCGCAGCCCCAACGGCGAAACGCGCAACGAACTGCTGTTCGACCTGCGCGCTTCGGGCATCAACTGGGAAGCTAGCGATACGAACGGCGACGGCTTCCCCGATGTCGCGCGCCTCAAAGGCTCAGGACCGATACGAGGAAACATTACGCTGCTGAAGCGCACGGCAGGTCCGCAGGGCGGCGGGGGCGAGTCGCGCTTAGTTATCCGCTACGAGAACGGCATCGTCACTGAAGTGGTGAAGACAGGTGAGTTCCGAGGTCTGCAATTGCCGAACGTAGGCGACCCGATGCCGGGTCCTGATAGTCAGGGCATCGAGGTACCTGCTTCGCTCGAACTGCGCGTCGAGCTGCCTCAGGGCTGGGAAGCCGAAGAGATTGAAATGGGCGGCGGCGGCGATGCGGGTGAGCCTGTTCCCACTTTAGGCGATGTGAACGGCGACGGCTGCGTCGATGACGCCGACCTCTTGATTGTGCTGTTCAACTTCGGCGGTCAAGGCGGGGTTCCCGGTGATGTAAACGGCGACGGTATCGTGGACGACGCCGACTTGCTCATCGTGCTGTTCAACCTCGGTCTGGGCTGCTTATCTTCCCCACCCTCGCTCGCACCGCTCCCCCTGCACGACCCTGCAGGGGGACATTCTGTGCTATAC
>JAOAFW010000224.1 GCA_026416065.1 Fimbriimonadales bacterium | reverse complement strand
TGCGCAAGGCGGAGCCTGCCCTGCGCCGCGGCGAGTGGAAAACGCTTTTGGTGGACGACGCGAAGGGGGTTTACGGGTTCGGGAGATACCTCACCCCCCTTGCCCCCCTCTCCGTAAACGGAGAGGGGGGAACCCGCTCCCCCTCTCCGTTTACGGAGAGGGGGCTGGGGGGTGAGGTTTTAGTTATTCTCAACACCTCCACCCAACCCCAAACCGTCGAGTTGCCGATACTGGGCAACGCTGCCCGCTGGCGCATCGCCGTCAGCACCACCGAATTCGAGCAGGCGATTTATCCTGCTGCGAATGGGCGGCTACGCATCACCCTGCCGCCCCTTGCGGGAACCGCGCTGGTTCCTGACCGTACACCATCAATAGGAGGTAATGCACAATGAAGGCTCCACAGCGACGCGGCTTCACTTTGATTGAGCTGCTGGTGGTTATCGCGATTATCGCCATCCTCGCGGCGATTCTGTTCCCTGTGTTCGCGCAAGCGCGTGAGAAAGCGCGTCAGACGCAGTGCATCAGCAACCTGCGACAAACAGGCACCGCTTTGCTGATGTACGCCACCGACTATGACAATCGCGTGCCGATTTTCTGTTTTGCTGAGTACTACCAGTTTGGCGCACGCATCCAGCCGTACATGAAAAACCGCGATATTCTGAAATGTCCTTCCTCTCCGTTCCGTCAGGGCGCAGCGCAGCTCATCCAGCGCGACAACGGCTTTGGCGACTACATGCGCGCTCCGAACCACCCTCAGGTGAACCTCGGCGTCTCGCAGCGCGGGCGTCAGAACTACTTCGACGACATCTACCCGCCGATGGACTATCTGGTGCATAACGGACTCGGCGGCTACGGGCTGTACGACTGCAACTATAACCCCTCTGCCGTAGATTCTGGGCGTGTCACTCGTCCCGCGCGTGCCGTGGCGATGATCGACCTGCCGCCCAGCCGGATGCAGTGGCCCGGTCCCCAGTTCTGGACGAGTCGCGTCGGGGGCAGCTTCAAGGGACGCCACAGTGAAGGCTCCGTCGTGCTGCACTTGGACGGGCATTCCAAGTGGTACCAGTACCAGAGGCTCTATCCGACCGATCGCGGGCAGAGCAACTACTCCGAGCCATCGTGCAGCGACCCCGACCCGATGGCGGTCTACACTTGGTACTGCTGGGGCTACGAGTGGGGCCCGCAGGAAGACAGGAACTGATAGAGGTTCCCGTTCCAGTCTCGTCGGCGGGACGCCGATGCTACGGTAGAGAGGTTTGCGTAGCGTCAGCGTCCCGCCGATGGCATCACGGCGTTTGCTTCACCCCTCCGACGCTATTTCCGAAACACCCAGCTTTGAGCGCGGTGCAGGCGTTGCAGCACGCGCGGCTTACCTAACGCTTCAATCATCTCGAACAGGCTGGGACCCGTCGTGCGCCCGCTGAGCGCGACGCGCGTGGGGTGAATCACCTCGCCGCCTTTCACGCCCAGCCACGCAATCACCTCGCGCGTGACGCGTTCGATTTCGGGCGCGGTGAACGGCTCCAGCGTCTCGAAGCGGCGAATCAGCTCCTCCAGCATCTGCGGGATATGCGGCTCGCCGTACCATTTGCGCACCGCTGCCTCGTCGATGGGGTAGTCATCTGTGAAAAAGAAGTCCACCAAGCGCGGCGCGTCGCTGAGCAACTTCATCTTCTCCTGCTCCAGCGGCAGCACTTGCTCCACGTAGGCGCGGGTCGCCGTGTCCAGCTCCTGCGGAATCAGCCCTGCCTCCTGCAGATACGGAATGCACAGCTCAATCAATCGCTCTTTGGGCAACTCCCGAATGTAGTGCCCGTTCATCCACAGCAGCTTGTCGTGGTGGAACACGAACGGGTTATCTGAGATGCGCTCGACGCTGAACAGTTGGATAATCTCCTCGCGCGAGAGGATTTCGCGGTCGTCGCCGGGGTTCCAACCGCAAATTGCGAGGAAGTTGAACATCGCATCCGACAAGTAGCCCTGCCGAATAAACTCGGTGAACTCCACTGCGCCGTGCCGCTTGGAGAGCTTCTGCCTATCAGGTCCCAGCAGCAGGGGCAGGTGCGCGAAC